>QENJ01000057.1 GCA_013374505.1 Candidatus Methanophagaceae archaeon | reverse complement strand
ACTACAATAGTCACGCATATTTCAGCAGTAGAGGACCTACGGATGACGGTAGGATAAAGCCAGATGTTTCTGCGCCCGGGGATGAAATAGGAGGTGAGGGCGGCATAAAATCAACTATACCGACACAATATTATGAGGTGAAGATTGGAACGTCCATGTCTGCATCAGCAGTGTCAGGATGTGCTGCCCTGATCTATCAGGACTACAGAAGTACTCATTCTGGTACAGATCCAACACCATCTACGGTTAAGGCATTGCTGATACACACTGCGGATGACCTTGGAAGTCCGGGTCCAAATTACACATATGGCTGGGGTTTGATTAATGCAACTGCGGCTGTGGACGTAATCAGGTCAGACAACCATCCAGTTCCGATAATAATCGAAGGTGTGATAAACCAAACAGAGGTGGACACATACAATGTGTATGTTCCTGCAGGTGTTGAGTTGAAGACTACTCTCGTCTGGACTGATAAGAAAGGTACGGTAGCGGCAGCAATAGTATTGGTTAATAATTTAGACCTTAACATAACAAGAGACGGCAGCACATATTACCCCTGGTGGTTAGACCCTGCTAATCCAGGCAACCCCGCGATAACTGGTATAGACAATATAAACAACGTAGAACAGGTAGTAATAGACGCTTCAACAAGCGATACTTATACCATAAATGTAAATGGAAAGATTATTCCAGAAGGACCACAGTCGTACTCTTTGATTATTACCACAGGTGTGATTTACGTGCCCGATGATTATACAACGATACAACGGGCAATGGATAATGCAACTGCGGGAGACACGATAATTGTAAGAGACGGGATCTACACTGAGAACGTGAATGTGAACAAGAGGGTGACTATAGAATCGGAGAACGGTACAGCGAATTGCATTGTTAAAGCTGCGGACTCAAGCGACCATGTATTCAATGTGAGCGTAGATTACGTAAACATCAACGGATTCACGGTAAAAGATGCAACTGGGACTTTTAATGCCGGTATTTATCTCGGTGGTATAGACCATTGCACCATCACGGCTAATAACGTAACTAACAATTGGCACGGGCTATATTTATGTGCGGGTTGCGAGCACAATAACGTAACAAGAAACACCGCACGGCACAACGACATTGGCATTTACCTCTACAATGCGTCTAACAATAACATCTCATGCAACTGGGTAGCTTATAACAGCAAGGGTGGTTTCAATTTAACGTCTGTAAGCATAGGTAACACGATCAAGAAGAACAGCATCGTGATGAACGGTAACGAAAACGTATCGAGCGGCGGCTACGAGTGGAACTTCTACAACCACCAGAGTGATTATATCAATGCAACAAATAACTGGTGGGGCACGAACAGTGAAACTGAGATAAACGCAAGCATCTACGATTATTATGATAGTATAGAGAAAGGCATCGTGAACTTTACCGGACATCGCGAAGAACAGGTTCCATGCGCACCGATTCCAGAACTGTCCACGATTATTCTGTATTCGCTTGGGCTGCTCGCGTTATACATTTGCGTTGGTATGAGAAGGAAGAATTAACTAGCTCTTTCATTTCTTTGCTGTGGGACCAAAGCATCCTTTATTGCCTCGCCGAGCAATTCACCCGCTTGCTGCATTATCGGTCTATCCGGACCCATGTAAGCAACACACTCGTTATCGTGCATTTGCTTTACCTGCCCCTCGAATGCGCCCATGTCTTCATAAGACATCCCCACGAGCTTAGCCCCTATCTTTGACGCGGAGCCGCAAGGAGTATCACGGATTACCTTTACAGTTTCGATTACCTTATTATTCGTGTTGACTCGCAGTCCGAATTTGGGCTTACCTAAAACATCAGCAAAAGAATTTATCACTTCATTATCGCTGCGCTCCAGCGCACAAAGCGGTTCCGGGAATTCCACAGATATGCCCTTCTCTTTGAGTTCAGTTTCTATTGAATATCTTCCTTCGGGTATCAGGTTCGGGTCTTCAATGGGCCATATAACAGCATTTGCACCGGTCTTTTCCACTATAATCGGTACAAGATCTCCAGCCTTGGGCAGTATCCCAAGCACCAGCAGCAGGTCACACTCACATAGCGGTATGTCTTCGGGCATGTCATTCTCCGGGTCGTCAAGTGATACAGACGCGACTTTCAGGTCGTATAAGCCAACAATACGGTCGGCAAATCCGCTCGTAACCAGATGCCCCATTACCAGTTCGCCAAACGATCCGTGATACAGAATATATGTTCGATTATTCATTCCACTTTGTTAGATACGTAACTTATTATTTGCTAATGTGTATTTAATTTAATCCCTTTGGTATGTAAGAAGGGGTAAATCTCTTCGTCCCAACACTTTATGTGTCACGTGCTAACCATCTCTAAAAAAAGATTTTTTTAGCTTTAGCAAAGAACTATTATACTTTGTAAAAAATGAAAAAAATCACGATTTTTATCGTAGTCCTATTAGCCCTATTATATCTGCCTACTTTTGTATGGCTGGTGAATCTCTGGCTAACCGACCCTTACTACACACACGGATTCTTGATAGTGATTATATCCTGCGTCATCGCAGGGCTAAACATTCAGCGCTATAATAACGAATGCGAGATAGAACAACCCGGGCCTTTCGGCATCTACATCTTCGCTTTTGGGCTATCCCTCTTCGCGATCGGTATTATCAAAGTCTTTCCATTTTTAACCGCGCTCTCTTTCTTGTTCACCGCAACCGGGTTACTCCTGTATTTCTATGGTAAACGCATGCTGCATGCCCTTCTGTTCCCGATAGCGTACCTCATCTTCGCCATCCCCTTGCCAGTCGAGTGGCTGAGCAAAGTTGCATACCACCTGCAATCGCTCTCCGCTTGTTATGCCGCATCAATCATCGAGATGCTGGGGATTTCCATTGAGAGAACAGGCGCGGAGATACATCTACAAAACGCTTCTTTTATTGTCGGTGCACCGTGCAGCGGCATGAATTCGCTAATCTCTTTACTGGCTTTGACCACAATATTTATCTATATTTTAAAATGCCCGCTGTACAAAAAAGCTACGCTCCTTCTTGTAGCGGTCCCAATAGCCCTTTTCGCAAATATACTCAGAATCGTGTCCCTACTACTGATTGCAGAGGCATACGGCGCAGACACAGCGACCGGTTTCTTCCATACTTTCTTCAGCCCGCTGCTATTCTTCATCGCATTTATATGTTTAATATTAGTCAGTATTGTTATTGGATGTAAGGTGACAGCGAGGGAATAATATGAGAAGATTCTTTGAGGAATACCATAAGGTGATTGGAGTTCTTTTGCTTACCTTCGTGATTATATTGCTCTTTTCAACACCGTCTATGATCTTTGCCAAATCGTTCACGACCATAGGCACCGAACTCTCGCATGCGTCTTCGGATGAGACCTTAGTGCGAGCGAAGATAGATTTCGGTAGTAATGAGCACATGCGTGCATTCCCGAAGGAGATTGGTAACTGGTGGGGGACGGATTACGACACAAAGGGGATTGCCAAAAGGCTGGGTGCGGACGTGCTACTCATGCGTGCTTATTCCAACCCAGATTTTTACCAGCCCGTGTTCTTCCTCGTCATGCAATCCTATAACCGCTCAAGTTTCCATCCCCCGATCGTATGTTATCCAGCTTTGGGCTATACAATAGTAGAAGAGGGTAAAGAGGAGATACAAGTACAGGATGTAAGCTGGGTGGAAGATCCATTGTACACTAAACCTTGGAATAAAACGGGTATATCCACAAACAGAACGTTATCAGTCAAGAAGCTCGTGGTCGTGAAGGAATCGCCCGATGGTACGGTAACCGAGCGAAGGGTAGTCCTATATTACTACGTAAAAGAGAAACCAGTATCAAATACTGTCACGATGATCCGTATCTCTGCTCTTGCACCGCTCGATGGCTCATATGATGCGATTCTGGAGATATGCGAGCAGTTCATGCTGGATACCTTGCCCTACATGTTTGAGGCACAAAAAAAGGATCCCTCAATTATTTCCATGCTCTTCGCCAAGGGTCCTGTCACCAGTACAATAGTGATCATATTGGCATTGCTTGTACCATTTGCAATTATGTTCTATCCGCAGATACGGGATATGCAGCGAAGGAAAGATATGCGACGCGGGCGGCGATTATAAGTACATAGGCGCAACAACAAATAGTATAATGTTGATAACACCGTGCGAAACGGTGATCCCGTATATTGAACCGGTTCTATAGCGTACAACAGAAAACATAAGGCCAACGGAAAAAGCAAGTAGACAATCCAGAAAGCTGAGATTGCCCGCGTGAAGCACCCCGAAAATAGCTGACACAAAAAGAATGGCCCACCATTTACTTATCAGTTGCAGTGTGGTAAACTGCATCAAGCCACGAAAAGATAGTTCCTCTAAAAAACCGGTACATACAAGTATGATTAGTACTAAAGCAATAAGATTAGGTATTGCTAAGTACAAGCCAAGAGGGCTGGGCTTTAAAATTAGATATTCTATTATACCGAAAGGCACGGCCATGAGTATAACGCCCGCTTCAATTGGCGCGTCCCTCCGGCGTGGCATGACAAGTCCGGCATCTTTTGGGCGAATGCCTAGCAACCACATACAGGTGAACACGGCGATGAAGATAGGTATAGAAATGAGTATGAACCAAAAAATACGGCTGAAGTGCACAATCGGCATTGATAAGCTCAGTATACGAATCATAGGCGGGATAACGAGCACCATAAGGAATTGCGCGAAGATTTTATTCCCATCATATTCTATGGCGGCGTAGAGAAGCAGCCCGCACAGGATTAATATATGGGATACAACGCCCAATAGCGGGTCGTAACTCGTTAGCAATTCTTCACCGGTAATCAGAAACAGGTAGGTAGCACAGATGAAGGCGATATTAAGGTTCCTTTTTCGTATTGTTTTTTTCCGCGGCTGCACCCGCAAAGGAGGCTGCTGGTAGTGTTTTTTTTGCGTGGAACGACTTGCATAACCTCTTGACGGTGCTATTGACCCACACAGAGGGTGAGTCTTCAAAAGGGGTGATTTGTCTCGGTTTAACCACTCAATTACACGGTTCTTAACAGTTTTTTTGTCTCTTCGCATTTGGTCGTGTCATCTTCCTGTTATTACGAAAGCCGAAAAGTTTATATATACACGGAAAACTTTATATGTACCATTGTAAAACATGGTTATAACAGATGTCACAATCAGATAAAGGGATAGTATATAAAGAGGGAGAAAAAGAACAATGTTGAGTATAGTAACAACTACTACAACGACGGTTGTAGCTTTGGGTCAGGCCGCGATGTTTGGTGCTATTGGTGTGATTGTGCTGATCACGCTTCTTATAGCGAAAGAATTGCTAAGTGCAAGTGAAAGTAGAAAAGCGTCACGTATTGGTAAAGCTACATCTGTGGCAATTTATCCACTTCTATTCGCCTTTTTGGCTATTGTCGCCGTTGCCGTAGTAAGCGCTTTATAACGTACTTTTTTGTACGATAAACATTTGCGTTGTGGCTGCTTGAGCCTGCTGGAGGTTCATGGGATGTAGGATATGTGACAAGGGTGAGCCGTGACTTATGGTAGAAATGACTTGTGCGTCACCCGAGCGACTTGTGCGTGGTATCCACTATACGGCATAAAATCAGGTTAATGCGAAGTTTTATATGTGCCCCTACGCTTCCTAACTCCAGATCTCAAGGAACTTCCCCCTTGCGGTTATAGAGGCAAAAGCGGCATACAAAAAACGCGTTTGTTTAGCATAACCACAGATTACACAGATTTTCACGAGAAGATAATACACGGGATCCTGCTTAAGTACACTATTGGTTTTTTATCCCCGGTTAACCCAAAAATTTTGTGATAATCTCGTGAAATCTCGTGGTTTTCTACCCTTGCTATACAAATACCAAAAAACCAGTCCGAGGACATCGTTATAGCTAGATCGGGGACGGTAGGGAGAAGTTGCGTTATTCCGCAAAACATATATCCTGCACCCATTATGTCTACAAATCTAATTTTGATACGTATTGACCAAGAAATATGCCTACCGCGGCTTTTATGCGGTCTCTTCAATAATTCAAGTATAATAGAGCGTAAGAATTCAGAATGCAGGGGATCATCACGAGCTTTTTTTTTTTTACACAGAAGATTCTGCTGAAATTACAAATTCCTGTTCCCCTATCCTACGAGCAGCGCCGCATCGTAGCCTACCTCAAAAGGCTTCAGGCTAAGGTGGACGATTTAAAAAGATTACAAGCAGAAACGGAAAAAGAACTCGAAGAAATGGTGCCGAGCATTCTTGACAAGGCGTTTAAAGGAGAGTTGTGAGTTGCCGCTTTTTCTTATATATAGTCAAGGCTTTAAATAATAGGGCATTAATATGATTTTATGGAGTTGCAAGACGTCAATTTAGAAGAGTTAGAGAAAAGATATAAAAGAGAGAGGGACGGGAAAATAAAAGAGCGTCTGCATTACCTTCTCTTATTGAAAGAAGGCTACAAGGATAGAGACATAGAAAAGATATGCCACACTTCCAAGAGTAGCGTCTCTTTCTGGCATTGTAGATTCAAAGAAGAAGGTTTTGAAGGGCTTCGTGATAGGAAAGGAAGGGGGAAGAAGGCTAAGTTGAGTGAAGAAAACTTAAAAGAGCTAGATTCAATCCTAGATAAACCTTACACGATGGAAAATGGATATACAAGGGGCTGGCAAACAAAAGATGTGCAGGTATTGATTAAGTCAAAATTTGGAGTTTCATATGGATCGAGGCATGTTCGCAGGATTATTTCAAATTTGGGTTTTGTTCGTTTGGTTCCAAGACCAAGGCACAAACGCAGAAATCAGAAGGATGTTGACGAGTTCAAAGAGCTGTTTAAAAAAAACTCGGAAGTTTGGGTAAAGACATAGTGATTATCTGCATGGATGAGGCTCATTTTACAATTGATGCGGACAGACGTACATGTTGGGCCCGTAAAGGGACAACACCAATTGTCTACATGAATGGTTCGAAAGAGGCAATAAATGTGGGCGGCGCTCTAACATGGCATGGAAAGTTTCACTACCAAGAACTGAGTCGTCAGACTAAAGAGGAAGTGTTAAAATTTGTAAAAAGGATGCACAAGCGTTATAAGAACGTGTTGTTCATTTTTGACAGAGCAACGTGGCACAAAAATAATCTTGTTGTGGGCTATTTCAAAGAGAACAAGGATACAATTGATTACATGTTCTTGCCAACAGAGGTGCTGCCGATATTGACCCCGTTGAAGAGTGCTGGCGTCAGACACGTGAAAATAAAACGGCTAATACTACCCATAATACTATAAAAGAACTACGAACTTCACTAAAATCCTACTGGAATAAACAACCATTTTCACTGGATCTGTCCAATTATTTGTGCCCTTGACTATACTTCCAACATTTCAACATCTTTAAAATCATCTTCGTTCCTCGTCACGAGGATTAGATTTTTATGCAATGCTATTGCGGCAATTACCACATCAGGCAACTTTATGTTTGTATCCACTAATTATTCCTTGTCCATTCGCCTCTCAAACTCCTTGCCTCTTTTTCAAGGTCGGCCCCCAAATCCTTGTAAATCCCCCTATACTCCGAAGGAGTGACAACTTCCCCCTTCTTCACCTTTCCCCCTATCTCTATTTTACTCTTCACTTCATTCCATAACTCAGTAGGAATTATAACGCCCGTTCTCCTGCCTTTTTCATCATACACATACTGAACTCTCACTCCCGCCATATCCCTCTGTGTATCCTCATTTATGTTATTTCTCTAAAGGTATATTTAAACTTATCTTCCGGCTCAAGCATATTCGTTCACTTCTTCCTCTTTGTCTTCTTTCGCATCCTTCATGTACCCGTGAGTGATTATGTTTCCAATCATTCTCTTCACGCCATATATTACATTCCTTAAAGCGCTCATTTACCCCTTCTAAATCTGCTATGCTTATATTCTTCAAGTCTCTGAACAAGTTGTGACGGTATAATTCCAACAGTAGTAATCTCTTTCGAATCTTCAAGCAGGAATGAATAATCGAATACCCGAGAGGTTAAAAGGACTTTCAGTGCGGGACCACCAATTTAATACGTGATATAGCCCAGCGACACATATAACCAATTACTATAATGAATTCGGAATGATTTCGTTGAAATTGGTTTCCACTATTAGAAATTTATCGAGACAACTTATCCACACACCCGAAATCGGGAGGGGGGAAGAAAAGTATAAAAAGGGTTATCGGTAATTACCTATATTGTATACGCAGAGTGAAAGGAGCAAAAGGAACATGAAATTCGAGCCGCGACAGATGAGAGAAGATACGAGCACTGATTTTGAAGCTGCATGGCTGGCAGGCACGAAATACGCAGGTAACCGGGGACGTAACGAGGATTATCCGCGGTCGCTGATGCGGTTACGTTTAGGAAAGCCCCATCCGGTATTTGAAACAATACAAAAGCTGCGAGAGGCGTATCTACGGCTTGGGTTCGAGGAAGTCATGAACCCTGTGATAATAGACGAAGCAGAGGTGAAGAAACAATTTGGAAAAGAAGCGCTTGCCGTCTTAGACCGCTGCTATTATCTCGCGGGCTTGCCACGTCCGGACATTGGCATTTCTGAAGAGCGAGTGAAGCAAATGAACGCCTGCTTCGATAACGATTTATCGAAAGAGCAGGTAGAAGCGCTTCAGGATACGCTGCATCGGTACAAGAAAGGCGAAGTAGAGGGCGATGATCTGGTGTACGAACTAGCAAGTAGTATGGGTGTGGCGGATATGGAACTAACGAAAGTGCTGGATTCCGTACTCCCGGAATTTAAAAATCTTGCGCCTGTGCCTTCCAAAAGCACGTTACGAAGTCACATGACCTCCGGCTGGTTCCTGACGCTAGCCGAAATCTGGGATAAGAAACCATTTCCTACAAAACTATTCTCGGTAGATAAATGTTTCCGTAGAGAGCAGCGCGAAGGTGAAATACGGCTTCGTAACTACCATTCCGCATCCTGCATCTTATGTGACGAAGAAGTAAGCATAGATGACGGCAAGGACATCGCAACCGGACTACTTTTGCAATTCGGATTCGAGAATACGAGATTCCGGGAGGACGAAAAGCGCTCGAAATATTACATGCCGGATACGCAAATAGAAGTTTTTAGCTATCATCCACAAATTGGTTGGGTAGAAGTAGCTACTTTTGGTATTTATTCACCCACAGCGCTGGCGCAATACGATATCCCTTATCCCGTGATGAACATCGGGTTGGGAGTAGAGCGGTTGGCGATGATATTGCACGATTCCAAGGATGTGCGGGAATTAGCATTTCCACAATTCTATGCACCCTGGGCATTGAGTGATACCGAGATAGCGAGTATGGTATCTATGGAAAAGATGCCGAGCACGGTAGAAGGTGCAGAACTAGCAAACGAGCTCGTGCGTGTATCTGAAGAGCACGCTAAAGCGGAATCGCCCTGTGAGTTCCTCGCATATCGCGGACCACTGTACGGCAGCGAAATTGAAGTCTGGGTGATCGAACAGGAAGAGAACACGCTTTTATGTGGGCCTGCGTATCAGAACGAGATCGTGGTACACGAAGGTTCGATATTGGGCATACCGCGGACGAAGAAATGGGCTAAGGTGTTTGATTTCGGTGTGCCAGCAAACATAAGGTTCCTGGATGCTTTCGCTGCGCTTTCTGCACATGAACTAGAACTGTGGGCAAAAAAAGAGCAGCCCGCGGCTGAGAAGAGTATAAGGGTGAAGATAGTGCGAAGCGGTGCGGATATAAATATAAAGATAGACGAACTTGCGATGCGGTATATCACGTCACGGAAGAATAAAATAGATGTGCGTGGCCCTGTATTTATGACTGTCGTTGCTAAGACGAGTTGACCAGGATTGCGGGTGGGTGAGTGGTTGCATAGCACGGTAAAGGGACGATTTCAATAGCAACGACCCGGAATTTGAAAACAAGCCTATATTCTCAAAACCTGCGCCCTGCTTAAAGCTACTTTTGGTGTTTTGATGGGTTTAAATCCTATGGCTACCGCTTTAGTTATGGTCTCTTCAAATGCCTGTTTTGAAACGTGAAAACTTGGCTCTATGATAAAAAATGTGCCATCTGGTTTTAGTACAGAACACATTTCTGCCAGGAACGTTTCTTGATTTGGGACTTCATGAACCATGTAAAAAGCAAAAACAAGATTAACTTTTTCTGTAATACCTATTCGATTTTCGTCACATTTATGTAACTCAATTCTTGTTTCGATTTTCGTTCCCTGAATCTTGTTTTTTAATCGCTTGAGCATTCCTTCCTGCAAATCTGCCGCAATCACTTTGCCGGATTCACCAACCATTTTTGCCATTTCCACGGAATACAGTCCGGGACCACATCCCACATCCAGAACGACCATCCCCTCATTTACATATTCGCCCAAAATCTTCTTTGGATTATGGATCCATTTTCTGAATATATTATCAAGGCCCTTTGCATTTTCAACAGGACACACTCGCTTATTTTTCTTTACCATGTTATACTTTCCTTTTACAGCCCGTGTTTTAATAAATTAATTGATATATATCTAGATTAGCCTTAGCTTAACTTTATTGTGGTATATACACGATAAAAAAACAACGTTCGCGCTGTATCAGTTCTTACCATCACCCAACTATATATCTAACTGATGCACCCCTCCAGACATCTTCACACCCGGAACCTCTGCCTCGTTCTCCTCCGTTGTCTTACTACTAATGCCCCTCTTACGGGCAAACACATATTCGAGGGCAAACTCAACTGGGCGGCATTTCACCTTGCGGAAAAAGATAATACGAAGATCGAAACGCTCTTTGTGGGTACAAACCTATAACCGCACCAGAAGAAACCGTTCCTGAACCTGTCAGATTCGTTTCAAGTGTGCCACAGACAAAACAAAAAACTGTAACAATCGCATCGCTGCCCCCTTCGTCTTATGATGCAATGGCTCTTGGATACGTAACTCCTGTTAATCATGATGAATGCGGTTGGATGGGGTATCAGTATGGTGGTTGGGGGCCAACAGCCTACGGGGCAGTGCGTTTTACGCCTTCACAAGACTTGACTTTATCAAGATTCATGTGTATGTACAAAATAGCGTAAAATGTAAAAAAAGTTCGTCTGCAAGTTACAACCGTTCACACATCCAACCGGAATATCTTCACCTCTTTACTCACATAAAACGGCGTGTAGCCCTCGATAGACTGGTTAGTCCATAATCGGTAATAGTTAGTCCGATTTGTGAGTTCGTTTTGCCCGACCAATCGGCCATTATCATCAAATGTCATCCGGATTGACTCATTGCCGGGTGACAGATCATAACCCGAGAAATAACCCATTATAGCTGTCAGGAAAGCATCATACCAAAAAAGCATCAGGTACACTTCCGAGCTATTATGTTTCTGCTTGAGTGTACGCGCAATCTGCAAGCCTTTGTCCGGGTCCGTTGCCACGATGACCGCGGAGACCGCCTTTACAGCCTCGTCAGGAAAGTACATCTGGTCAATTACGGGCCTACGTTTCGCGTAATACGCCAGTGAATTGCCGTGGTCCCACCAGTTGATGAATAGCGAATCCGCGGCTGTGTTGTTCTGGAGGTACAAAAATGCTGCTTTCTTTTCTGGTTGGATGATATATCCGCCTAAATAACGCACTTCATTTACGGAACCAATGACCGGGTTTACGAATGCGATGACTATGATCATGATAACTGCCACACTCGCTAACTTTTTCCATACAGTTTTTTGCCGTTCCTGTCTCGCTATGGCTTCTAATATGAAAGCGGCACCGATGCCGACCGATATGTACACAAACATCGAGAACATATCCAAGAAATGTTCTGCCCGAACTGCCGGGATCATGGTTGCGAGCAGTGCGGCAATGAGATACAAACCACTTCTGCTATCGCGCTTGTAAACCCCATACGCACCAACTGCGGTCAAAGCAATTCCAACCAGCAGAAATGTACCGAAAAGCGATTCAAAACTTCCGAGTCCTGGCTGCATGAGGTCGCCTGTGAATTTATAGACCAGAGGACCTTCTGAGAATCCCAGCATCTGTGCCGCTCTCATTATTTCCACGGGTCCACGCACCTGATAGAGAATCAGTGCTATTATAGTGCCAATAAACAATGTAGAACAGATGAAAACCCACGTCTTCGGTAGATAACTTGCATATCGTTTCATAGCAGCGCGATTAACCAAAAAGAAAGCGGTTAAAAGTAGCCCATAAAAAAGTAGTATCGCATGAATGATGAAGTATCCACCCCACGTGAAACCTGTGATGCCGATAAGAACTGCTGGTGCGAGTATAGAAGCCAAATAGCTAGCCCGATTCTTGAATTCACGTGGAAACTGATTCTCAATCGTTTTTAGTGCGTGCCAAAAAACGACAACAGTTAATAAGATTAGAAACAGAGAAAGAGCGTTGTGGAATACGAACCCTTTCATGGTGCGCAAGATTAGAATATGTGAGAAAGATGCAAGCACACCGGCAATGATTCCTGCGGACTTATTAAACAGGGTCGTTGCAAACCAGTATATAACCAGCACGGTAGCAGCACCGAGTAAGGGTGGCACCAGACCCTCAGCGATAATCATGCTTGGTTGCGCGAATTTGTACGGGATAAGGTCAATCAACCAGCCCACGAATGCAAGAAGATAAGCCATACCGGGCTGATATAACGGCGCTGAACTGAACGGGTCAGGAACTGCCGGGTGTCCAAAAGAATAGATATATTCTGCCTGCCTTGCCATATAAGCATCGTTATCCCACTTGGTCTCCCAAGCACCACCCATAAAGCGTATGGTAAAGGCTAAGATAAAGAGCAAGATAATAGTAATCCGCTCTTCTATTTTCTTTCTTGCACTCATGGCTTCACACCATTTTTTTTATGTGCCTGTCAAAATCAGCTAAATATCTAAATTCATCACTTCCTTTGCATGCTCCTGTATAAACTTTCTCCTCGGTTCCACATCTTCGCCCATCAAGACCGTGAATATCCAGTCGGCTTCCGCGGCATCTTCAAAATTAACGCGTTTTATGCACCGCGTGGCGGGATTCATTGTCGTCTCCCACAATTGATCAGGATTCATCTCTCCCAGACCCTTATACCGCTGGATCTTCACACCCGTGTCTCCTTCCTTCACGTCCAACTCCTTCAGAACCTGTGCATATTCTTCATCGGAAAAGGCATACCGCGTCTCTTTTCGTTTCTTTACCATATACAACGGTGGCAACGCCACATATATGTGGTTCATGCTAATTAACTCCTGCATGTACCGAAAGAAGAAAGTAAGCAGCAGAGTTCTTATATGCGCACCGTCAACGTCCGCATCGCTCATTATTATTACCCTGTCATACCGTGCTTTTTGTAAATCGAACTCCTCGCCGATGCCCGCACCCAATGCAGTCACGAGAGTCCTGATTTCAGTACTCTTCAATATCTTGTCTAATCGCGCCTTCTCAACGTTCAATATCTTACCACGAATGGGTAGGATCGCCTGAAAGTTTTTATCGCGTGCCTGCTTCGCGGAACCGCCGGCTGAGTCGCCCTCTACTATATATATCTCTCTCTTCGCAGGGTCCTTCTCAGAACAATCCGCGAGCTTACCGGGTAACGAATCCATTAAAAAGTCTTTTTTACGTACTATTTCTCGTGCGTGCCGTGCCGCTTCTCGCGCTCTCGAAGCTTCTAACGCTTTTCGTATTATATTATCCGCATCCTTTGGGTTTTCTTCCAGAAACTCCCACAGGTGTTCACGCACAACAGATTCCACAATGCCTTTTACTTCGCTATTTCCGAGTTTTGTCTTTGTCTGCCCCTCGAATTGCGGATCTTTCAACTTTACACTTATCACAACCACGAGTCCCTCTCGTACGTCATCGCCATCTAAACTGACTTTCTTAAGCAGGTTGTTCGCTTTGCCGTATTCGTTTATCACCCGGGTCAACGCCGCTTTGAACCCACTTACGTGCTTACCGCCTTCTATTGTCTTCACGTTGTTCACGAACGAGAAGATATTTTCCGAATAGCTGTCGTTATATTGCAGCCCAAGCCCTACCTTTACATCATCTTTATCGGCTTCAAACGTTATTGGTTTGTGCAACACGTGCTTATTCCTGTTTATATATTCCAGGAACGAAACTAAACCACCTTCATACTTAAAAGTCCTCGAGTCGCCGCTTCGTTCATCTTTCAATAAAAGCGAAAGCCCGGGATTCAAAAAAGCCAGCTCTCTCACTCGAGTCGCTAAAATGTGGGCATCGAATTCGTGAACGCTGAAAATAGTGTCATCCGGTTTGAAAGTCACTTTTGTCCCCTGTGTATAGCCATCTCCTTCTGCATCCAGACCTATCAATTCTTTTAACTCACATGTCGGCTTACCATGCTCGTATCGCTGGTAATATCTCCGGCCTTCCCGTACCACTTCTACCTCCAGCCACGTTGAGAGCGCATTCACAACCGAAATTCCCACGCCATGCAGCCCACCAGCCACTTTGTAAACCTTGTCATCGAATTTGCCGCCGGCATGCAGCTTCGTCATTACCACTTCCACACCTGAAAGGTTGTATTCGGCATGTGTGTCAACCGGAATTCCTCGTCCATTATCGCGTACCGTTATGGAGTTATCTTCGTGGATTATCACGTCTATTGTGTCACAAAAGCCTATTAACGCTTCATCTACGCTGTTATCTATCGCTTCGTTTACTAAATGGTGGAGTCCCCGTGACGTTGTGTCACCAATATACATTGCGGGTCGCTTTTGCACCGCTGTTAAGTCCTTTAGCACCTGTATATCCTTGGCACTGTATGTCGTTTCTTCCATGTTCTATGTATTGTAATGGATGTTGTACATTTAAATTAAATAGAGCCGCCTTAAATGAATAGGCGTTGTATCTGCTCGATATTGTGTGCGATTTTGGGGTGAAGGGGCTGTCATAAAAATCCACGGCTATTTAAGCGGTTTATCCTGCGTGGGTTTTTGATTTTTGCATTTATTCATGCAGTTAAAACCATCTCAGTTATTTCAGTGGTGTCCATATCATTCCTCAGTACCGGAAGTTTCATCTGGTTCTCGATGCTATCATCTACCCTGAGCTGCTTATTTCTAGCGGGCTTCTGGTTTTCAATTTCGGGTTTGTATTCATGTGTAGTCCCGAAATATTTGGTAGTGTCCTATAAACCGTGACCTTTATATACTCCAGACACTACAATCTATTTTATGACCGGAGCAAATCCAAATGACCAGATATGTTTGAATCCAGACTGTCCGGACTACCGGAAGAAGAACACAGGACAAATCATTAAGAAGGGATTTAACGTCAAAGGCAACCAGATGTTTAAATGCAAGACTTGCGGTGTGAGATTTCCTGAAACCAAAGGCACGGTATTCTACAACAGACACCTCAAAGAAGAACAGATCATCATGGTATGCAAGCTTCTCATCGAAAAGAACGGCGTCAGAGCGATTGAACGCATAA
>QENJ01000056.1 GCA_013374505.1 Candidatus Methanophagaceae archaeon | reverse complement strand
TATGGCAGTTGGTAGAGATACACAGTTGGTAGCATGTAGAAAAGGGCAAGCGCTTGGGTTAGGTGGTGGCATCGCGCAGCGAGGGACGTTTGCGAAAGCCTGGCATAACGATGTAATCGCGATTGCAATGACTCCCGGGCCCCGGCATGTGCCAAAGCCGGTATGTGAGATAACCATAGAGTTAAGGGAAAAAGGTGTGAATACGGGCGTATTAATTTTAAATGCCGGTGGTGGCACACCGAGAGATGCACCGTCAAGTGGCGGGCATGCAGCAACCTTCGGATTAGAGCATGAGGAGATAGATATAATCGGACGACACAAACTTCTCATAGAACATCACGGTAATGTAAAAGCGCATTTCATCTACAAAGTACGATTTGTGTTGAAACGGGTAAAGATACCGGCAATTGTTCTTTGCCAAAGTCCTGTATCATTTGAGGATTTTGAATCAGTCGGGGTGAGCACGAGGAATAAAGAAGGTAATGCCCAAATTCGCCCTTGCCGCCCGTATAGAATCCGCAACAAAGTTCTTTGTTATCGGGTCCATTGTCCCCGTTGGCTCATCAAGTATAGCGATTGCCGGTTCCTTCATCAGTATTTGTGCGAGTACTATCCTTTGTCGTTCTCCTACACTCAGTTGTGTATGATCTTTGGATAATATCTCCTCGGATTCTTCATCGCTAAATCCAATCCCGTCTAATATGAACTTCACCTTCATTCTCGCAAGTTCTTCGGGCGCCTGCACGCCTATACAACTTGTGAGGTTCTCTAATACAGACTTATCGGGATAGAGAGAATATTCCTGGTGTAACATAGACACGTGTGTTGCCGTTTGCTCTCCACTTCCAGGAGTAGTAGCACTCCATGAAATCCATACTCCGGTCTCCGCTACCCGCCCTACATCTATCCACTTATCGCCGGACCTTATCATGACAGTGCCGCCAGTTACCGGGTCTATATGCGTTATAATCCTGGCCAGGCTCGTTTTGCCCGAACCGCTTTTGCCTAATAGCCCAAATATCTCATTCTCATTTATTGTTAGCGTAACATCATCCACCGCCTTTACCATCCCACGCCATATCGAATAATAATATTTCTTGCAATGCTCTATCTTTATCTTCGGTTCCCCGATTTTCTTATACTCTTCGCGGTCTATTTGCCCGACCTGCTTCTCAAATTCTGCTAGGACCTCTTTTGAATTGCCGTATTTCACTATTTCGCCGTGCTCAAGCCATAACGTCTTTTCTGTTAGTGCATCAATCACGTAAGGCCAGTGAGAAGTAACAACCATAGTCATTCCACCTTTAGTACTCTCTATAAGCGCTTTGTGTACGAGCTTTGCCGTCTCAAAGTCTAACGTGCCCGTGGGCTCATCTGCTAACAGTAGCATAGGGTCTAAAGCAAGTTGTCTCGCGAGTACTACCCGTTGTTTCTCGCCACCACTAAGATCGCTCGCGGGAAAGGTAACCCGATGAACCATTTTTACTGCTTTCAGCAGGTCATAAGCACGTCTGAATCTCTTATCCGCGGGATAGTTCCTGTTCTCCAAAGCCTGTATTACGTTATACATGACTGAATCGTCACCGTATAGCCCAAAAGTACGCTGCAACATGATGGCGACACTTCGCCTCACTTTACGCCTTGTTTCTTTGTCTTCCCAGTAATTTAGCTCCTTCAACTCCAGTATTGTTCCGCACTTGATACACGCCTCTCCTGCTTTACTCGGTACGCCCACCCACTCGCAGGAAGGGCACATTGCTACTCTGAAGATAATTTCACCAGAAGTAGGTTTGTATTCCTCTGTCCCCCTTAGCATGTGGAGCAAAACTGATTTACCAGCACCGCTTCTCCCGAGCAGCCCTAACGGCTCCCCCTCATATATATCCACGCTCACGTGCTTCAGGACTTCTTTGCCGTCGAATTCTTTACATATATCTCGTATTCTTACGAATGGCTCTTCTTTAACCATTTTTACGCTCACCCATAATATTATTAATAAACTACTTTTAAATATCCCTAAAATCTTCTATCTCCACTACTTTCCCCTGCTCCATCTTCGCTACTCTATCACATACCTTCTCTGCAAAGTCGAGGTCATGCGTAACAATAACAAATGTTATGCCCAAATTCTCACGTGCTTTTAATATCGTCTCACCCACGTATCTCTTTGTTACCGGGTCCATTGTACCCGTGGGTTCATCAAGCACTGCAATATTGGGCTCTTTCATCAGTAATTGCGCAATCAGTACCCGCTGTTTCTCACCTACGCTCAGTTCATCATGCGTCTTTGGTAGAACCTCTGCTATTTCTGCATCGCTGAAGCCCACACCTTCAAGCACGAACTTTACCTTCATCTTCGCCAGATCATCGGGCATGCTCAAACCTATGCCGGTCGTAAGGTTCGCCCAGATAGTAAGTTTCGGGAATAACGAATATTCCTGATGTAAAACACCAACAAAATGCGATCTCCACTCGGTCATACCGCCCACAATTACCCCGTTTTCTATGAATGTCCCCGCATCCTTCTTTGAAGCTTCATACCAACTCTCTCCGACTCGCACCCAGGCGTTACCACCTGTTCCTGAATCCAAATGGCATACAATCCGCATTAAACTCGTCTTCCCCGCACCACTATGCCCTACAACCCCGAATATCTCATTCTCATTTACTTCAAGCGAAACATCATCCACCGCCTTTACCACGCCTCGCGATGCCGAGAAGTAATACTTCTTCAGATGTTCCATTCGGATTATAGGATCGCCGAATTTTTTAAACTCCTCGCGCTGTATTTCTCCTACTTCCTTCTCAAATGCGGTCACCACATCATCCGTATTGCCATATTCTACTATCTCGCCCTTATCAAACCATACCGTTTCCTCTGTCAACTCACGAATTACATAAGGCCAATGAGAAGTGACGAGAAATGTCGTCCCACCTCTTGTTGTCTCTATCAGTGCACGGTGCACCACCTTTGCCGTCTCGTGGTCTAACGTACCCGTGGGCTCATCAGCCAAAAGTAAAATAGGTGCCAGCGCTAACTGTCTTGCAAGCACCATTCTCTGTTTCTCACCACCACTTAGGTCCCTCGTATCCGGCATGTTTACACGGTGCAACATCTTTACGGATTCTAGTATTTCATATACCTTCTTCAGCCTCTTACTCTTTGGATACCTTGTCCGTTCCAGTGCCTCTAATATATTCCAGATGACGCTTTCGTCACTATACAATGCGAAACTGCGTTGTAGCATGATAGCAATCGCACTCTTTAGCGTCCGCCTCATCTCCTTATCCTGCCAGAAATTTACTTCCCTAAACTCGAATTCCGTAGCACATTTAGGACATTTATCCCCTACCTTGCTCGGGCCCTCCACCCAGGTACAGCCGGGGCAATACGCCATCCGGAATATTATGTCACCGCTATCCGGTGCGTATTCGTCAGTACCTCGAAGCATACGCAGTAATACCGATTTCCCAGCGCCACTCTTTCCGAGCAGCCCTAACGGCTCCATCTCTTTTATATTCAGACTCACGTTCTTCAACACGGTTTTGTCTTCGAATTTCTTGTTCACATTCCGGACTTCTATAAACGTCTCTTTCTCTTCGCCCATCTCTATTTACCCCCTCATTTTTGAACTCTATTTTTATAATAGAAACAACTTAATCCCTGTCCTCGTGTTGCACAGAAATGTTGCCCCCACGTATATGTTTAAACGTTTATTCTTCACTTATAAACTTTGCTATATTCTTCACCGCCTTTTCTTTAACACCACTATATCGGGTCTCGGAGAAGCTTTCGATCCTGCGAACTCGCGCTTGCAACGCTCGCACAACTCCCTCGCGGTAAGCGTAACGACTTCTTCTGATCCCGGTAACTTCCGTGCATAGATGAATTCCGGCTCCACACCCACGGATTTACTTAATTCGCTCAGTATCGCATTTATCTTCTCTTTAAAAACATCAACATCATCGCTTTGCAGTCCTCTTAGATCAGCAGCATAACCAACACAGCCACATGCCATCCCGAATACCTTCACCTCCGGCACGAATATGTTCCCTACTAAATTCCTCAGTTCGCCCTCAAGTTTTCTCCTACCAGCACCTAGTTCTTCTTTCACTTTTTTATCACCTTCAATACCTTACTTGTTAGTTCATCACAATACCTGCAGTCATCACATATCTTTTTGCAGTTCTTCCATTGATCAATGCACCCATCCAGGAGACCATTATCCAGATAAAAGGTATATCTAAGTTCTGAAGGGCAATCAAGTACTTCAAGCAGGTTGCCTTTGAGTTCCCTACGATGATATACTTCCATGCAATTTAAAATCCATCTAACCGCATTCGCTCTACCCGAAATCTTGAATTCATCAATGCCTATGGCCTCATAAGCCTTCAAGTCTTCCGGCCTTATCCACGGCGACCGGATAATTTGCGAGGGGTCTCGAACACGGATGGATATGCACTTATCAAAATAGTAATCACCAAAGGTATTTGGGGGTTGCACCTGTGCATTCTGGGAAGAAGAAGCACGAGACGATGTTATATGCGAGAAGAGGTTGAAATGCGCATGCCTGAAAGGGCACTTATACAGACAGCCTTCGTTCACGAGTACCCGGATGTCGCAATGGACCGCTTTCTTTATCGCTTTTAAAATCCCGAAGTCACGGTTTATGTTCGTGTCCACGGCGATTGCATCAGCCCCAAGCGCTTCGAAGAATTCAGCACGCTGTGGCGAATCCACATGTGCCACGCATGATATGACAGTCTCCATCGAGTGTTCTCTTAAAAGCTCGACAAAATACGGCTCCGCCACCGTAACGCCATCAACGCCTGCTTTATTCAGTTCATTGAAATACCAGTCGAACGTCTTAAAACCATGCAATGTCAGGTGATAGCCACCTAAGCATGAAGGATTCATTACGATATTCAGCTTTACGTTGTGCTGATGTGCATAAGCTGTTTGTTCCTTTATCTCATCAACAAGCGCGGCATGTAGCGTTGCTCTTCCGCTACCCATAACATCCGGCGAGCCGGCCATATAAACCTCTGCTACGTCTTTTATACCCTCGGATTCTTTATACGCCAGTATCTCTTTCAAAGCAGGAAAATGCCCGGGATGCGGTATTATTAATCTCATTTGATAATTGTTAAAGCCTCCTTCGTCAGTTCAGTACAATAACCACATTCGCCACAGACCTTTCGACATTTCTTCCAGTGCTCTATTGCGCCATCAAACTTTTCATTCTCCATATAAAACATATACCGGAGTAGTTGCGGGCAGTCCAGAAGTTCAAGCAGGTTGCCTTTAAACGACCGGTGAGAATAAGAGCGCATGCACTCTATAATCCAGTTCACCGCTTTTGTGCGCCCTGATAGCTTGAATGTATTTATTCCGATTGCTTCGTATTCTTTTAGGTCTTCCGGCCTTATCCAACCCGACTTGGTTATCTGTGTTGGATCTCTTAAGCGGATATTTATACACTTGTCGTAATAGAAGTCAGGAGCGAAAAGCGGAAAACTGGGTTGATTTAAACTGCTGAGATGCGAAGCGAGATTGTAATGCGAATATCTGAACGGACACCTGTACAGACATCCCTCGTTCACGATTAACTTAACTTCACAATTAACCGCCTTTACTATCGCTTTTAAAACATCAAAATGCCGGTTTATGTTTGTATCTATGGTTAACACATCAGCGCCGAGATCTTCAAAGAATTTGGCTCGCTGTGGCGATTCGACATATGATAAAACAGATACGATAGTCTTCATCGGGAAATCGCGTAGGAGTTCCACGAGGTATGGCTCTGCCACTATAACACCGTCAACATCTGCTTTGTTCAGTTCGCTAAAATACCACTTGAACATCTTATAACCCTCAAATGTCAGGTGATGTGCCCCGGTACATGTGGAATTCATCACGATGTGCATTTTTATACCGTGTTGATGTGCATATTCCGTCTGTGCCCTTATTTCGTCTATTAGTGGCGCATGCAGCACACCTCTTCCGCTGCCCATCACTTCAGGAGACCCCCCCCATAAAAACTTCGCCCACTTCGTTCAAGCCTTCTGCTTCTTTTACTTCTATTATCTCCTTCAGAGCGGGGAAATGTCCGGGATGCGGAATCATTAATTGCATTTTATATCTCGTGATCAATACTAATTTCGTAATTGAATTATAAAAATGTTACAGAATAAAAAAAATAAAAAAGGGGGATAAAAAAAATCCCCTATGCACCCAGTTTCATTAGTGGATGTGGTTCCAGTGCATCAATGTCGTGTTCTGCCTTGTTCGCCTCTGAAACAATCATATCCGTCATACCAACCAGTGGGAACGCTAACGAGGCATTCTCTATTGGTCCGTAAAGCACGAAATCCTGACCCGCCACGACTGGTATAACGTTTGATGCTACGTCACAGATCTTGAACACATCTGCGCCGAGTCCTTCCCAGCCACCCGGTCCTTTCGTCGCATGCTCCTTCCGGAATTTTTTCAGCCAGGTCCACGCGGAAGGTGCATTGTGGATACCTAACCCTACGGGTATCCCGAATTTCGATTTGACGGCAAAGCCAGCCGCGACTGCTGAGCCCGCTCCGGCACCTATGGGCAGCGTGGCATTATCACACAATGGTTTCGTTATTCCCAGGTCCCGCGACAGAGCCACCAAGCCTTTATCTATGGTGCCTGCTCCGGTCTCTAACAGATCTATCTTCCCTGCAACCGACGAATCCTTTGGGTTGAACGCCAATACAATTGACGCTTCGATTGGGGAATTCTTGATCGCTTCGATCTCTTCATCTGTACACGAGATGTTTATTGAGTTATACACCGCTCGCCCTGTCAGCCCAACTTCATCTACATACTTGAGTCCTGCAACTTTTGTCTCTGCGACCGTAGAGTCAATCAAGAAAGGAACGTCACATACGTCTGTACAGAACGCAATCTCTTTCTCCATCGCCTCGGGTGTCTCCGAAAATATCTGCATTATGCACGGATTCCCGGTTAAATCCGAGAATTCCGATTGCTTATTCAACACCTCTTCCGCGGCTTTCTTGTCAAATATCCCTTTGTCCTCATCCTCAACCAGATAATGCTTTGCATAGAATATCGTGCCACAAAGAACAGTTGCGCACTCGCCCGGCTGGCCTCCTATCTTCAATCCACCAATTTCATATATATCCTGTTCTCTATCAAATAAAAACATAGTTCTTGTCCTCCTATTATTATCCCATTAGGAATAGTACATACGTAACTATTCCTATCATCACACCGTATAAAAGCCCGATTGTAAAGCCTAATCGTTCTCCCTGTCGTTGCCACAGTTCCCCGGCGACAAATTCCACGGTCTGGTCCATCGTATTTATTCGGTCCAGCAGTTTTGTGTGTTCGGGTGGCGTTACAGATACAGGAACCGCAACCTCTTCCAGTTCATGTTCCAGTTTCGCCATAATATCGGCTTCCACTTCGGCTTCTATCTCCTTTTCAAGCTCCTCTTCTGTTTTTTTCTCTTCTCCCATTCTTCTTTTCTCCTTTCCTGCTCCTACAACACAAGTTTAAGCCCGACTAAAAAGAAACTCGTGAAGAGCCCGATTGCCAGTCCTTTTATCAATCCTGCCCAGAGTCCTGCTGCGAACCGAGAATCTCGGCCGATCATAGTTATAAAGTGTCTCAGGTCTTCTATACGTGCGGTTAAAACAGCCGTTTCCGGTGTTTGTTGTACTACTTTCGGTGCTGCCATTTAGATTACCCCCATTATTAACGGTAAAAGGAAGATGAGCGTGGCTAAGAACCCTACTAAGAGTCCAATTAACCCGTTCATCGAAAGCCCGGAAGTTAATTTCTGGTCTCGTGCAATCAACTGTGTTTTGTAAGTTATCTGCTCTGTCGCACGATCTATTGTAGCCATATGAGGAGATGCCGGCATTGCTAACGGCATTTCTATCTTGGCTGCTTCCTCGCCCTCGCCCCCTACTTTCACTACCATCGGATCTTCCGGATATGCCCCGGGATCCCTCGCTATAAGCTCCTGTACCTTTGCATTTATCTTGCCGTAGTCCTCTTCCCCGATCATGTCTATTACTTCGACCTGGTCTCTGAATCGGGCAACTGCCTCATCCGGTAAGTTCTCGATGAATGGAATTGCACCTGTGGATCCTACTACCTTGTGGCTCGACGGATCAATACCACCCTTCACCAGTGCAATCAATGTTCCACCACTTATATGCCCTGGTACTTCCGCACCTCCTGCTATGAGGAATCGTATGTTCGGATTTGAGATGACGTTCGTTATTATCTTCTCTAACCCGATGTTCTCTGTCTTGTCCGGTCCCTGGATCGCTACTCCTTTCAAATGTTCCATATGGAAATACGACCCATTTGATGATATAGCCACGCAACTCTGTGGGTCACCCACCTCATAGTCGCCGGTGACTAACGGCCATCCCTCCGGAACTTCTTTCTTCTCTGCCATTATTATGCACCTCCGCCTAATACTAAGAACCACGCTGCAACCATTATTAGAGCAGTGGTCACCCCAATCATGAAGAACGTCATGAACCCTGCTTTACTCATCATTCCGTCTCTGTTCGGCTGTGCCATGTTGAAAGTGGAGTAGGGATCAAGAGTTTTGAGCAAGTCATTCACTGCCGCCTCCAGAACCGTTACTTGATCTTCTATCGGTCCAAGAGTGACTTTATAGAATCCTGGTCTACTGGTACCTACGGTAAGCGTATCGGGATCAAGTACTACGCCATATTTCTCATTTATTACTATCATGTTCTCTTTTTTTCCTCCTTACTCTATCGTTTTGATCATCCCTGTTCCGACTGTTTCGTACGCCTCATCCATGCACGCTTTGATGAACATTCTGAAGAAATATGCCCACACTGCCACTCCAAAGATCAATAGCGACACACCGTTCCAGAGTTTCCAGGGAGATGAGATCGTTACTGACACAATGCTCCCAAGTTCCCAAGAAAAGCTACTGAGTATAATCATCGCAAATCCCAGAAATGCACATATCAAGCCTGCAATCTCTACTGCAACCATTCTTGTTCGCTCTCTGTTCTCATCAGGTCCGAGACATGCGTTATACGGATGGAGCAGCCCGAAACACGTGAAGATGAACATAAACGCAATTAGCCCAGTATTCATTACCTGGTTTACCACGGCATCGAAGTTCAGTGAGCCAGTCACGATAGAACATTCAAGTAAGATAATGAGTGTCCCTGCCATACCTAATTCCATCATCGCACGTTCTAACCGCGGTATTTTCATCGCTATTACCTTCTCATTGTTCGATAGTATGCCGGACACAAGACCGATAACGCCCATCAGAATGACACCTATTAACACTGCAGGATAGGCCACACCATCAATGCCACCATACTTTGCGAGTGCTAATCCGACCAACGCCCCTACTACCCCAAAACCGGTAGCCAGCACGCCTATGGATGGAACGCCAGTCCCTAACCCATATTTAGACGTCTTTCGTACTGAGTCCATACCCCAGAGGAACGCTAAAATTAACGCTATCCCTTTTATCACCGCGGGTAATCCCGTAAATACTACTACTATCGCAGCCACGATACCGGCTACAAGCCCCATCTCGGTCTCGTCTAGCGGTAATTTAAACGATAGCCCTTTTTTTGTCGGTTCTTCTTCCACTACTGCTGGTGTTACTGTCATTTTACATCGTCCCTCCTACTGTCAGATAGCTTGCAATTACGACCAGTATTCCACATAGTAGCGAAACAACGAGAGATGTGACCATAGCAAACGGAAGTCGCTTGAACTTCGGATCATGGAATCCCTCTATTGTGCCCCGTATGTTGTACGCTGCGATGATCGCATTCGGCACGAATATGGATAAAGACCCAATCGCTGCCGTTCCTGCTGTGAAGTCCGCGTAGTTCAGTAACGCGAAGTACATCAGCGCACCACCGAATCCACCTACGAAACCGCCTAACATACCGGAGACATAGACACAATTTGGTACTCCATGCCCATCGGTTTGAGGTGTTTTGTACGGTGCCTGTGGTTCCTTGGTCAAAGGGTCCACATCTACTCTACCCGATACCGGCACAATCCCACAGCCAAAGGTGTAAAGGATATTCGCCATCAACATTACTACACATATCATCACTGTCGCACCGATTGCACCTGACAAAGCCACGAGCAGGAGACTGTCTGTGAACGTAGCCGCTGATGCCGCGGTGAATAAACCGGTCATTGCCGCACCGAGCATTATCTGCACTGTTCCCGTTGCTATTCCTGTTGCGGTGCCCATTGCTGCTGGAGCACCACCCACTGGTAATAGATGAGCACCTAAACTTGCCAGTAACCCACCTACTACTACCCATAAGATAATCAATATTGGTTCCATATTTTTACACTCCTACAAATGGTCCACATTTCTTTCTTACCCATCTCACAAACACATAGTTCACCACTGCTAACGTTATTACAATGATGAGTCCCATCACGATAGCCCATGTCACAGAGCTATTCCCGGCTGATGCGGATAGATTTGGTAAATAGCCACCAAGTTGCATACCAACCAAACTTCGCCAGTTCTCAAACAGGATGATGAGCCCGAAGGTCATCCCCGTAATAGGTCCACCGAATTTCGCACAGAACCCGGCTATGTCCTTTTGTGTCCGTACCCCGCAATCCGCGTATCGCGTTATCTTTCCGTGGTAAACTACACGTTTACCCTCACCAAACGGTCTGTCTTGAAACTCTCGCTCTGCTCCATAATGGACATCACCAGTAGACGACCCTATTGCGCCCACAGTAATACCCCATATGAAACCGAGTAGTGGCAAGGCGAACGGATGGTTCAAAGCTGGATTCCCTGACAGAGTCCCTAAATTGCACTGTATGTATGCTATGCAAGTGATAAAGAACGTTGTCATAAAGGCATGCGTTGCTATAGGTAACAGATGCCCGTATAACACGTCAAGATAGATAGGTTGCTCGAAACGCTTCTGTGCCGCAGTTCGGCCGCAATGCGCAGTCATCGAAAAGATGATATTAATCGCTGCCGCTACTGCTACACCAATGGGAATTGCCAATACTGCCGCCTTCCATTCCTCACCTGGTACTAAAGGCTCCAGTTTTAGCAAAAGCAACCATGCTATCGTACCTGCTGTTGCACAATACATTGCATTAGATAGTGGCTCACCGGAAATCGCTTTGTTAAAGAACCGATTCACTTGTCCTATTTGTGCTGCAAGTTGCACCTGCGAATTCGGATTGCTCTGCGATCCTATATCCGATTCCAAGTCCTCAAACGTACATGCTAAAAACGCTAAGAACGCTATCACTAACATCCATGCAAATAGCAATACTACTATTAGTCCCATAGGAAAAGGTAACAGTTGTTAGCACTATAAAAGGTTTTCGCTTTTTCGCTATTTGTATTCCCGGAAGATAACAAGATACTAACAAGATACGAGAATGAGTTACGGGTATATTAGAGGAGAAAATACCATGTGTTTATGTGTATCTTATAGGTAATAGTGTAATTAGGCGAGTGTTTTATTAGCGAGGGAAAACAACTAAGCAAAGGAGCGAGAACGCAATGGGGCTATTTGGAAAGAAACATCATCCGAAACTGCTAAAGACGCAGAAAATGAGTTATAGTGACTTGTTTTTCATATTACGACTTTCGCGGGGGAACCTCGCTTTGCGACCCATCTTCATCGTGGCAAGCGTGGAACTCGGCAACAGCACCACTAAATCAATAGTGAGTGCGACTGACTTGAGTAGCGGGAAGACGTATATACTGGACAAAGCAGTCAGGATGACAAGGGAAGCTTTAGCGCAGGATGCTGCATTCTGTCATACGATAACAAGGGTCGAACTTTCTGAGGAGTCCATAGCCGATTTAGTATGTAAGACGCTGCAAGAATCCACAAGTGCCGCGGGGATAACAATTCCGGATTTGCATTTCGTGGTTAGGTCATCGGGAGTAACCGCGGGATTTACCACTGTCAAGGAGATGCAGGGAGTGATAACGGCACTGGCTAAGGGCTGCATGCTCGCCGGTGTACCACCACGACAGATGATTTCACCTATGAGAGTAGAAGACATCCATTCCGATCTGAGGAAGTTTTCTCGGATGGAGAGGACATATTTTGATGGTGCTGTGACCAGTAACGAAGCACCCGCAGGTGAGTCGTTAGTCTCGAATGAGATGGAGGGGGAGCTTGTAACCGCGGGGCTTAAGGAAGCGGCAAAATGGCTCGATGTGGACTATCGAAACCCGGTACTATCATTAGATTTTGGGACTACGCTTGCAGGTCGTGTGACTGATGATCAACTGCCATATTCGAGAGTTTCGGGTAGTTTCTGTGGGCTGGCGGGTGCAATACCCGATGCTTTTATTTCTCATGTTGTAAGCGAGAAATATCCCTCCGTGCTTGATTGTCCACAAAGTAAGTTAAAGCGGAAAATAAAGAGAGAGGTGGTACGAGAATATGCAGATGATGTCCTGAGGCATTTGAGAATAGAGAAAATCACGGCTGGTACACTGTTTGGTGGGGCGCCGGTAAATGTGGCTGCCGCGGAAAAAGACGACGTTGCTTTGATAGGCATAGATGCAGGGGATAACCTTTCAGACCTGCCCAAGATAGCCGAGATTGGCAAAGAGCTTTATCGCGAGGAGAGCTTGTGCTATGTGATGGCAGTGATAGACGAGGTATCGGCATGTACCGTGGAGAAGTTGGTAGGGATAACAAAAGCGGAGGGCTTATTATTACCCGATACGAAAATAGGAATAACCGGCAGAGCGGGAATAAGTGGTAAGAAACCCGAGTTGATACTGGAGAAGTTGAGTAATTTGTTTGATAGGAAGATGGACAAAGAGGTAATTTTTGTAGATGATGCGCTGGCGAGGGGTGCTGCAGTTCTTGGTAGATGTATGCACCAATTTGGATCTCCCGGAAATCCGATTGGGGGGATTCAAGGCAGCGGGTGCATCTATGGCAAGAGAATAAAACGGCAAAAAGGGAAGGAGTTTGCAGGTTAAATAGTTCTTGTGACTGAGACATAAAACCATTGTTCAAAAAGAAAGCTTTACTAAAGAAATATTATACCGTATCTACATAAAGTAAAGGAGTAGGAGATGGAAGTAAAAGTAGAAGGAGGCGGTGAATTTTGCGATGCAAGTTATGAAAAGATTTGCATGAGTACATTAAGAGATATTAGTTTAGAGAGTAACATTGACAGTGTGTACATGAATTGCAATGCTGCGGAGCATGTGTTTATAATTTCTGTTAAGATAGGCAGGGTGCAAAGCCCCATAACGGTGAGCGACATGACCATAAGAGGGGACGAGAGGTTGACGGTGACGACTGAGACATATGTGCCGAAATTGCTGGACTTATTATGGGATAGATACGGTGAGAAGGTAGAACAAATAAGCAGGTTAGAGATAGCGCTAAAAATAGGTGATGACGAGATGCAGAAGCTGATGAGTCAGGTTGTCTATGACCCACGAGTAGATTTGAACACGCGGATATTGGATGGAATAGATAGGATATTGCCAGAGGGAGCACGGGTACGACAGCCCATCCATTCTTCCGGTAGAATAACCATTATCGCTTCTGAGAACCCGATAAAAGAGGAGTGGAAGGAGAAAGCGAAAGCGATGTTGAGTAAGATGACCAAGGGAGATTTGTAGATATGTATAAAATAATGATGTTCACAGGTGGTGTATATAAGTTCAGCGAGTTGAAAGAGCGAGTGCATGATATAGGCGGGTTTATACTGCAGGAGATGGTGATGCAGACGGAGACGATGATGCACCTGGCGTTTCCCGAGGAGGAAGAGCGAATAATTCGGGATAAAGCAAAAGAAACGGGTGGCAAGTTAAAAGAGTTACCATTAGCAGGTGCGGAAATAATGGTTGTCGTGCCGTCCTTAGGTAAGCATCACGCGGTAGATCCAATGTGTGACATAGCAGAGTTTTTACGTAGAAAGGGTGCGATTACAAATATGATGGGTCTGGCACGCGGTGTGGGGAAGAGGATAGCCCAGATAACGGCTCGTGAGAAGGAGATTATAGAAGAATGTGACGCGGCGGTATTCGTGTTTGGCGATTTTAAAGAGTGTTTAGAAGTAAAATCGAAAATTTGTGAGGCTGTAGATGTACCTTACATAATAACCGGAGGAGAGCCCGAAGTTAATATAGAGCATTATGTAGGGAATATAGGTAGAAAAACAGCAAGGATGAGGCATAAGGAAGAGATAGATATGTTAGAACTCCTGACAGAGAAAATAGAGTTACTTATTAATGACAGGAGGAGAGAATTAGATGAGGATCCTCTAGCTACTTCGCCTTTGTTCATGAAAGAGATATTAGACCTGGTTCTACCACCAAAAGCAGGCGAGGAATTTTCAACAATTATGCAGCTTGAGGGGTTGCGAGTGAAGGTAGAAGCAGGAGACGAAGAGAAATTAAAAAACATAGAGATAGGAAAGCGGAAACTATCGGATATTTGCGAGATAAAGAAATCCGAGTATGACGGTTATATACTGAAAATACTGCCGGAAGCGGTCACAGGGAATGTGTTTTAACCAGGCAGACACCCCACTATTTCCACTGGAACTCGGGTAAACCTATACCGTCTCTAAGAAACTATCTATGTCTGTGTACACTACATTCCCAACTACAATAACATCTGCATAGCGCTTCATCTCGGTTGCTTTCTCTTTTGTGTCTATCCCACCGCCATAGAACAAAGACGCTTCTTCTAATATGCTGCTTAGTCGCTTTAATAAACGTGGATCGCCATAAGTGCCGCTGTACTCGATATAAACGATAGGAATACGAAGATACTTCTCGGCATATTGTGCATGAGCAATTACTTCTTCTGTATTTAACGCTGTGTTTGACTTTGTCAGTTTACCCACTGCGGAATCGGGATTCAAAACGATGTAGGCCTCAGGAACAACTTCGTGCCATTGTATATTGTGATTCATTATCCAGTCCACATGTTTACCTACAATCCATTTCAAATCGCCTGTATTTAGGACCAGTGGCACAAAGAGGTAATCGACAGCATCATATATCACCGCGTCTGGCGTTGCCGGCTCTATTATTTTTGGTAGCTCGTAGTTTTTCAGGAGCGATATTAAATGAGATACGTTCTTGCCTGTGATGTTTTGTGTGCCTGAGATCATTATAGCGTCAGTCCCACTTTCGCTTATCGTTTCCAAAGCGGATTCTGTGATTGGTTTATCAGGGTCAAGTTTGGTTATATGTTTCCAATCTTGCCAGGGCTCTTTCTTCGCAGTCATCGTTTTTAGATAGAACGCTGTACCATATAAAAGGGTGCGAGTATGAGCAAAAAGAGTAATATAAAGGGGATGCGGGAAAAGAGAAAGGAAAAATCCGGGAGTATATTACCTCGTCGGGTTATGGTGAGGATGAGGCAGAAAAGAAGTTCTTTATTGATTTAAAAGAGCTGGACTTCTGGGAAGAAGATGAGGAAGAGGAAGAGACAATCGATGATGAAGTCCTACAGAAAACGGTAAAGACGTTAACGGGTGAGCTCCGGCGAGATTGGAAACTAGAAGACTTTATGAACTCAAACAAGGATTGTGACGCTAACGTTTATTTTATAGCCACAGAGGCTGTCCCACAATTATCCAACAACGACAGATAGCATCCCTCTATCACAAAAATATTTAGTTCTAACATCTATGCCCTTTAGCGTTTGTCCTACGCA
>QENJ01000055.1:11389-15915 GCA_013374505.1 Candidatus Methanophagaceae archaeon | reverse complement strand
TAGCGCGTCGTCTCCTTGCCTTTGTGCCTGGCATAGATGTCCATAAGGATACTGAAGGCGAGCAGCAGTATCAGACTTTTCAGCTCTGGCTTGAAGAAAACAGCCCGTTTCTGCATTACCGTGGTGAAAGTTTCCAAGAGACCAGCAAGCCGGTGCCCTATGATGTAGCTTTGAAGGGCAAATACCTGGGAAGGTCTGTGTCGGTTGATTCTGGAGAGATACTTAGTCCTCTAACAAAGGAAGAAGATCAAATTCTGGAAGAATTCGAGAAAGATGATGAAGAGGTAAAGGATAGTATTGCTACATATTCAGAAGTGAAGCGTTATCAGAGTTTAGAGGATAGGAACATATGGATTCGCCGTCCATTGACGGAACGAAGGAAAGCGGAAAAGTTGGGAGGTTCACGATGATCAAAATCGCGGGAACCTCTGTTTCTCCCAGTAGTATTAACGGCCAGTGGCCGTCAGGTAGCAGTGGAAGAAATATCATTGATATTATGGCTACAAGTGAGGTGGTGTATGATTACGATTCGCTGGACCTACTGCAGTTTGAACTGAAGTTGAGGACGAATATCATTGCTGCATCTAAGGATCTTGCTCAAAGTGGAGTGGAATTTGCAGGCTTTAGCGACTCGAGGTGCAATTCAGACTACTGGTATTTCAAAGCGAACGAGTTTGGATTAAAAGGATTCCAACTAAAACATGGCGTGAAACCCTCCACCGCTATTACCGATATCATTACGAAAGGCTCGAAATATGCATTTGAGTGTGCCACAGCGATGGTGATTGTTTATTATAGAGCAGTTCTCGAGACACTCCCTGAGGAGACTTTTAACAAACTGTTTGCAGGAATTTATCTAAATGGTTGGAATCGAGACGAAGATCTTGGGTTTACTTCTGACAAAAGAGTAGATTACTTCCCGGGAGACTATAGGTATTTCAAAAACCCAGATGTGAATCCGAGGACGCCAGAATGGCAAGGAGAGAACGTCATTGACTTGGGGGACGGTACCTATTATGGCCATGGCATCGGTATACAGACTGCTGATCAGATGATTGCTTCACTAAATGCATATCGGAAACCAGGGGCTACAAGGTCTGCCTATCTGATGGATATGGCAGGTTATCCAGATTTTAAATATCTGGCCATGCGCGAGTTGTATGCTGCCGAGCGAGAGGTTCAAGACTATCAGGTGGGCTGGCGACACGACACGAAACATGGCGTTGTTGTCTTACACTTTAATGATGGTGGTGATCTCCAAATTGATCCCCTAACTTATGCCGACTATATGTCGCAATTGTAGAAAACCTACGCAACGATAAGCCCGTTTTTTATGATGAGAATCGAGCTCTTCTTGCTACCTATAAAGAGCCAGTAGGTGAGGAGGAGACTTGATTTTCACTTAAATCTAGGAGCTAAAAAAAAATGGCTGATGTGTTCGAATATCAGGTTGGCTGGAAGCATGACGGAAAGTATGGTATAATCGTGTTGTTCTTTGAAGGTGGAGGATCTCACCAAATTAACTATCTGTCGTATGAAGACTACAGTGCAATGGTAGACATGCTCCGCAACGAGAAGTCCGTATGGTATGATGAGAATCGAGCTCTTCTTGCTACCTATAAAGAGCCAGTAGGTGAGGAGGAGACTTAATTCACACTTAAATCGAGGTGGCAAAGAAGGGGGACATATAAATGATTACAAAAGAATTTGTGCTCAAAAAAGGGCAGAGAGAGCGCTTCTATTTTAATGTGCAAGACGATTCAATTGTTCTGTCTGAACAGTCAGGAATTGAAGTTTACTATGTCAAAGGGGAGCATTGGGAGCCTTTAACCATCGGTGTTCCAGTAAAAGCGCCTTTACCACATGAAGGCCTTTTTAGCTGTCTTGCAACAGATGAAGGCGATGGTATTGCAAGAATTGAGCATAGAGATTCCGGTGGTAATGTTAAAGAAACACTACTTATAGACGCAGCAATAATCAGATTAGCTCTTATAGTGGATGCAGATCGTGATGGAACAGTTGGAGCGGCGGAGACAGGTGTTGCCAATTGGGTTTGGGGCCGCAATCAACGTGGTGCGGTAATTATTGTCAACAACGACCGGGATGTCTCGGAACTACATCCTGATACTTCTGAACAGTCAGAGTTAGCAAGCTTAGTTATACCGTCTACTTTGGTGGACAAACTTCCAGATGGTTATCGCCTGGTACTTATGTCAACACAGCATGCAGCTAGGAGATTTAGTATTTATTGTCGAAAAAGCAATGGTAGTTTAGAGCGTATTCTTGGATGCGATCCAAAGGCAAGGGATTCTAGTCCAATTACACAATCGCCCCCTCTTAATCTAACTGGAGAGCACTGTTTTATTGAAGCTCATGACTTCCCCGGACCATTTTTTGAAGGTCTCATCACAATCAAATTGGGACTTATTGATGACAGTGGCGTAGAGATTTCAGAAGACTCGGCAGTATTTAGAGTTGCTCCGTGGATAATGACACCCAATACCTTACCGGTTGACGAAGTCTACGCATGTAAGATCGATGTAGCCGGGGAAAATCCAAACTATCGTTTCCTATCAGATCTTGAGAATGCTCTTACAGAGCTTAATATACCCCTTCGAGTAATTCTGCCACTCGAAAACCTCGGCGACAGATGGATACAGGACGAAATAGAATTTGGTTATTGTCAAGGCGCCACACATACAATTCCGGTGGTTTTCGATAGCCCTAGGGACCGTGGGCTAGACGATTTTCCAGAAAGAAAATTGCTGGGGCCCGATTTTGGACATTTTCAGATTGGTGGAAGCACCCCGAATTCCCTTGATTCTTTTGGGAATTTAGACGTATGCCCACCGATAGAGGTAAACGGAAAGAAGTATCCACTCGGTAGAATTGTGTTTGGAGGGCGAGAATATGGCGAGTATTCGCCATATTCGAGGCAAATGATGCCCCAGGTACGTCGTTTCTTGTATGCACAGAAAGTTCAATCTCCTGTTGAAATATTTGCTGATTGGCTTTCAGTAGGGCATGTAGATGAAATAATTTGTTTCGTTCCAGCAAGAAACACAAAAGGATTTCAAATGCTGATAGCCTCACCCATGAGGGCGGAGGTAATACTTGAACGCCTGAATAGTTCAGGATTTGGAGATACGCTAATGTTTAAGGGTATGAGACGCGGTGGTCCACATAGTCCGTTTTCAGCGGAGAGGTCAATAAAATCTCTATTGTCGGATACTGAGTTTTGGAATGCAAATGAGAGGTACCAGAAATACCTGGATTTGAACAACGATATATTACAAAAAGAACTCGGTTTGAGTGATGCTGAAATTATACAAATTCCGGTACTGTTCCAAAAACCGGGACGTGATGGGCGAACGGTAGCATATTTTCCAGACATGGTAAATCATTTAGTTATTGGTAATACAAGTTTGGTCCCCAAACCGCATGGACCGGTAGTTAACGGAGAATGCGCGTTTGAGCGTGCATTCAAAGATGCTGTGCCTGATCGAGATGTCAGGTTTATCGAGGATTGGTATTCCTACCACGAAATGGTGGGTGAGGTGCATTGCGGAACGAATGCTAGACGAAAACCATTTGAAAGCACAAATTGGTGGGATACTAAACCCGATGGTGGATTTGACATATAGTTCGACAAAAAGCTTAATAGTCATGGTTCTGATATAACCTGATAATCTCTTGATATAAAATGGTAGTTTATGATTTGAGAAGATTGCCACTTGAAGCGAAGAAGAAAAGGTAAAGTTAAAGGATAAAATATAAAAATGCCTATTAACCGTCCTACACTGCATAAAATAGAAGCGATAAAAACGGAAAACGAAGAAGTGAAAACGTTCAAATTTCGGTCGTCTGAACTTGCCAAAAAAAACGAGCCAGGTCAATTCGTTATGCTCTGGGATCCCGGAATAGAAGAGATTCCCATTTCTATTGCCAATGCATCGCCCAAGGGGGAGGTAGAAGTTGCAGTTGCTGATGTCGGCGATTGCACGCATAGCTTACGATAAAAGGCATCGTAGGCTTCATGAAAAAAAGGTATTTGCTCAATAACCTGTGGATAAAAATTTCAAACTACAAATCCCAAATGTCAAACAATACCCAATGTCAAAATCATAATGTTCAAAACACTGTTGCTAAGGGTTTGTTTTGAATTTAGATGGCACAATCGAATTTTCTAGTGATATAAGTAGAAACCTCTTTCCACATCAAAAAATTTTTTGAAAGAGAATTCTAGGAAAAACAAATAACACACTTCCTAATCCAACCTGAGATCCATAGCCATGAAGTATTCTTTTGTATATTTACGCTCGTTCTACTCGCAAATTATAAATGTGTAGCCTAAAAGTGAATAAAACTCAATTCCACTGGAAATGAGCACTGAAAGTTTATATACTGCCATATACAACTGTTGTATGGTGAATAAATGGATAGGAATCTGGCAACAGATGGAATAGGGAACAAATGGGTATTCTTAAGCGAAACAGGGGATATTATGTTAATGATAAGGGGTTAGA
>QENJ01000055.1:0-11379 GCA_013374505.1 Candidatus Methanophagaceae archaeon | reverse complement strand
CTGAACATTTTCTCGTATTGGGAGATACTCATCGCGATCTTTGGTGAGTATTCAAGCGATTTCGTGTACACGGCAACGGGGATTTTTCGTAGAACCGTGCCACCTGTGTGCCCAAAATGCGGCGCACAGATGAACTACAACGGGTACAACACATACAGCAAAAACGGCATTGGTAGCGTCAAGATCGAGCGGTATCTCTGTCCCTATTGTTATGAACCCAAACAAGAAGAGCGTATCTTCTGGGAAAAAATGAAGGGTGACTTCTTTGATGTTTTAGGCATGATTTATAAGCTTATGAGGCTTCATCATGTCTCATATCAAGGTAGCTCTGATATATTGGGACTCATTTACCCTCAAGGAAAGGATACCATATTCAATGCGTTCAACGATTCGGTCGAGAAAACAGCAATTCCGCCCTTAGAGGATATTCAGATTGTGCTCTATGACGAACAGCATCCGAAGAGGGGTAGGACACAGAAGTTTCGTCTGACCCTGCTAGACGGTGTTACCTGTCAGCCGATCGCTGAGGAACGGCACGACAGTAGAGACCCTGCAACCATCACCGCATTTCTTACGAAGTATCTGGACCCGAGCAAGCGCACATTTGTTGTTACGGACCTTTACTCGAGCTATCCTAGTGTTATAACCTAACATTACGAGTTTTATAGGCTACAATATTTTTTTTCTCTAATAAATTGCGATCTATGGAACATTAAAATCAGCTGTGTGTAGTCCCGAAATATTTGACTCTATATATTCACAGGATGTTAACTCATGGAAAGCGAAAATATGGTCGGTTGAGTGAACGGAATGTGAAATACATTGTAATGCACAAAATACGGGATAAGAGCACACGGAGTATCGCACTTGAGATGTAGGTCAGTATCTCCACTGTAAAGCGAGTCTGGGCGTATTTGCTCACGTATCACGAGTATATCCCTCTAAAAAAGCGTGGACGCGATGAGAACGTTGATCTTGGACAATGGAAGCCAATTTGGAGCACACAGAAGAGGCTATAACAAGGAGTGGGACAGCAGGTTCAAGCGGCATGTCGAATCGCTTGGGATAAAGCTGATACCAACGAGTATTAAGCATCCATAGACCAACGGGAAGATAGAGAAGTTCTTCGACTGCTACAACAGGTACAGAGGTGATTTTGAGAGTCGGAATGCGTTCATCGAATGTACAACACGGTGCGACCCCATGAGTGCCTTGATACGAAGTGGTATCTTCAAACGCCTGAAGAGGTTTTCTGGGGCAGATTACCTGTGGAGGTAAGGGTATAGGCATGGCGGCTAAAATGTTTGGATGGTGAGAAGGATGAAAAGTAGCAGGATGATGCGGAAACATCAAGGTCTTTATAGAGTCAAAAATAATGGGACTATATACGTTCTTAAAAATAGATAAAAGCAGGGAAAAAATAAAAGAGCAAAGAAAAAAGGAGCGAGAGTGTATTGCAGCATATTACGATAGGCGAATGAGGGCACTCCTCGACCCGTTGTATGATGATTTCCAGAAATGGAAGAGAGGAGATTTAAGTCATGATGAACTCAGTGACAGAATCCATGAATTCCACACGGGAAACCAAAAGGTGTATAGCCTATTCTGCCAGAATCGTGAGTTCTTGCTATTTTTAATCGAATGGGAAAACCAAACTGAGGTGACGAAATAAAAATGACCTGGGCGATATGGATAACTGGCTTACCGGGCAGTGGTAAGTCGGTAATAGCGGAAAAAGTACGCACTTTATTGGAAGACTTAACAGACGTGAAACGGCTCGAACTTGACGAGATACGGAAATTTATCACACCAAAACCGTCTTATTCAGATGCGGAACGGGAGATTGTGTATGCTTCATTAGTGTACATGGCGAAACTTCTGGTAGATAGCGGCAAGCCGGTTATAATAGATGCAACCGCAAACAGAAGGCGATACCGACAAAGAGCTCGTGAGACTATACGTGATTTCGCGGAAGTGTATGTGCAGTGCTCTTTAGATACGTGCATAGAACGAGAAAGGATCAGGAAAGCGGTACACGCGCCCACGGGTATATATAAAACAGCAAAAACCGCAGGTGCACCCGTGCCGGGTGTTAACGTACCGTACGAAGCACCCGATAAACCAGAGGTTGTGGTGGATAGTGAGTTTATGAGTGTGGACGAGTGCGCAGAGAAAGTAGTGGCGTTTATCATAAAACAGAAGTGGTGTTAAGACGCACGGCACGAATGGACGAGCTAAACTTAACGAGTTTTTTTCTGGATATGATTGGTTCAAGGTTAAAAAAATCGAAATATCGCCTTTGTATTCGGTTGAAGAAGCAAGAGTTTCATTAGCCTCTATCTTCTCCGTTTCTGGTTACCGAACCGCGCGGATTTATGCGAGTACATCTCTTTGCTTAGTCGGGAGGGGAAAGCGGCGGTTGCCACAATAGCACTTCGTGAATAAGGAGAACAGGAAAAATCAAAAAGGTGTTAAGGCAATCTACGTCACGATGGTGCATTGCAATAAAATACAGCAATCCAGAACTTACTCACTCACCTCCAACCGATTCCTGCCTCTTAAATACACCGTTTGTATTCCCGCATGCGTCAACTCCTGCTTCAAATCATCATCTATTGTAAATACCGCAGCATCCAACTTCGCTGCCAGCCCTGCAATCAACCTATCGGTATCCCGATTCTCGTCTTTGCCACCCACAATCGAGACATTGCATCGTCCACTCCCCCCCGAAGCATACTTAAGCACCAGGGAATAACCAATCTTCGCTGCTAGCTTCTCTTTGCCTTTCAAACCAGGTTTTTGCATTAGCACCTCTAATTCGTTTAGCACCGCCTTCGGCACGATTATATGCGAATACCCCAACCGTTCAAGCTCGTGAAATATATCAACGCCAAATTCACGCGGTATGAACAGTGCATTCGTGTCCACAATCACGCTTTTCCTTAGCACCATCACTTACCCTTGAATTCTGCCTTACGCTTATCTAAAAACGCTTTAAGCCCTTCGCGACTATCTTCAGTTGCCAGTGCAGACCCGAAGCATTCCGCTTCGTAATACAACGCCTGTTCCAGACTCATTTCTAATCCGTTATTCACCGCGAGTTTCAGTAGCCCAAGCGTAACGGCACTCTTTGTGCGTAGCTCTTTGATGACCGCCTCAACAGCAGCATCCAGCGCCTCCACAGGAACGACTGTATTCACGAGCGTTAGCCGTAACGCCTCTTCCGCATATATTCGTGTACCGGTCATGAGCAATTCCAATGCCTTTGTCTTACCTATCAATCTCGTCAGTCGTTGTGTGCCCCCACCACCCGGGATAATTGCCAGGTTTACTTCCGGCAGCCCAAATAACGACTTATCGGTAGCAATCCTGAAATCACATGCCATTGCGAGTTCCAGGCCACCGCCTAAGCAGAACCCGTTTATCTTCGCTAAAATCGGTTTTCGCACCCGTTCCATGTAGCTCGTTATTTCCTGAACCCACAGAGACCAGTCCCTTGCCTCAATAGCACTTTTATCACGCAATTCTTGTATGTCCGCACCTGCACAGAAGGCTCGATCACCCGCACCCGTTAATACAATCACATGAATATCTGCATCTGCTTCGGCGTCCACTAACGCATCTCGCAAATCCTTTAATACACCGGTATTCAACGCATTCAACGCTTTCGGTCTGTTTAAAGTTACCGTTGCGACTTTGCCATGCTTTTCATATAGTAAAACCGTTTTGCGATGCACTTCGGTCATTTTTCTTCTTTATACCCAAACTAAATAACTGCCGTATGTAACTAAGAACAAAGCTCTAATTGAATTACATACCGCTCTTTATGCCCAGCGTCTTTCTTATTACCTGCGTTACTAAAATTGAGCATACCATATACCAGAGTACCCAGAACGGCATACCGAATTTGAAAATATCCGAAAGTTCTGTTGGACCGATTAAAGGGAATATTACAGGACCGCTGACAAATTTCCACATCCACATGAATATGGGTATAGTAAGAATAACGATGAAAGACATGGGCTTCATTTGCTGTCGGAACATCTCACCGGAAAGTTCCGTTTGCTTTTTCATCACTTCTGCTCGCTTAGCCTCTATCTTCTTTATCTTATGTTTGTTATCCTCCTTCTTCGCTTCTATGAACTCCTTTTGAATATCCCGCATCTGTTTTTGCATCTCTTTCGACTTAGCCATCACTTCCCAGTTCATTGTGTATTTCTGAACTATCGAGGTATAGAAACCAGTAATAATCGCTAAAATTAGGATTATGATTAAATAATTATCAATAACATCTGATGGCGGTCCCAGTACGACATGCAGATATGTGGCCATGTCGTCTCGGAGCCCGGGGATTATTATGATACCAAACATCACGAAGAACCCTAAACCCATAGCTGCCCCTTCTATAAGTTTCTTCATGTGCGCCTTTTTCTGCTGCGTTATTTTTTCTTTCTTTACCATCTTACCTGCACATCAACAAGAACATTAAATACGGTGGATATACTTAAACCTTTAGTGTATTCGTCATGTCATCCAGCACTTCTGTCAGCGTAGCATGAAAGTCCAAATCCGCTTTTAATCGCTCATGTATTCGCAGCTTTGCATACGAATCCTCCTCGAATTCCGTGCCTGGATATGAAACGTTCTTCAATATAAGCCCCGCCGCGGGTGCTGGCCCGATTCCCTCGGTCAATCGCAAGTCCCGTAGCGCTTCTATCCAGGTCAGATCTCTCATGCCGGTGCCTACCATTCTCAACGCGGACACTATCTTCCGCACCATCTTACGCAAGAAACTGTTCGCTTCTATGTCTATCACGACAAACGGTCTTCCTTTTTTTGTAGCTATCGTTATTCGCTTTAGTTCTCTTATCGGGCTCTCCGTCTCATCGCGATACGAGAAATTCGAGAAATCGTGTACCCCGATAAGCAGTTCCGCTGCCTTTCGCATGCTCGTCAGATCTAAATCCGTTGGGGGAACAAGAAAATAGCGGTATTCTCGACTTACCGCATCCCGGCGTGCGTCGAACTTCAGATCTGGCTTTGCCTGTGCATACGCCCATATATCGTCAGGAAGCATGCTGTTTATCATTCGTGGGGTCACGTGCGTGTTTGACGTGTCGAATGAAACGACCTGTGCAAGCGCATGCACGCCTTTATCCGTTCTACCGGCGGCGGAATAATTCGCGGCTGTACGACCTTCAATAATGTCGAGCTTCTTCAATGCCTCGAACAAATCGCCCTCTATTGTTCGTGGACCAGACGGTGGCTGAATCTGAAACCCGTGATAATTGGTTCCGAGATACCCCAGTTTTAGTGCTATTCGCTCCATTTCCGTTATCACCCATAAATCTATATGTAGCGGATGTATATAGATAGTGCAAAGAAGGAGAGAAACTGGAATGAACGAGATAATACGCGCGGAAATAACAGAGGGAAATTGTAAACAAAAGCTCTATGAGTACACTCGGCAGCACTATTTACATGAACTAGTAAAAGTAAGTCAGGATTGCCCGTATAAAACAGAAGACCTCAGTCCAGTTTTCGCAGTTAAGGAAGTTCTCGAATGGTTTATGTCTGAAGTAGTACAACCGTCAACCGGGAAGACAATAGTGCGAGAATTTGTAGAGAACTGTGATAATGATCTGGAGCCCGGTTTAAAGCAGAAGCTACTTCAGTTAGAAGAGATGTTTTGGAGCGAGTTCGAGATAGTCGCAAATGACGACAGTCAGGTGATACTTGCAGATATGAGTAGCGGTGTGCGGTATAAAGTTAAGCTTTTTGAAGAGAACCGAGCGGTATACACAGCAGGAAGGGTGGTTCGTGGGCGAATACATCCCTGGGAGGATGTTTACCGATTTGCAGGGATAGTTCAGGTTAGTAAGACGGATGAAGAGCTCGCTTGTGGTATGGGCCTGGCAACGTCTGGAGTGGTGGATTCGCTCGTGAAGCAGTATAAGACAGATACGATAAAAAAAGCAGAAAGTATCACTATCAATCCGAAAAGCACAATATCCAGCGTATTGAACAAGTATCCGGCACGATGGGTGGATGGCACGTGTATAGCGCTTGGAATATCAGCAAAGGGCAAAAAAAACGATAAAGTAAAGAAGATTCAGGAGTTGCTCACGTCAGACGCGATTCACGGCATTCTGGAGCAGTTACCACCACGCAGCATAAAAGCGTTGCAGTTTGTAGAAGAAAAAGGCGGTTGGATAAAGTATTCGCAACTCTCAGCGCGATTTGATGATGAAATGGATCACTCGTGGGTCGAACATCCACCGACATCTGTAATAGGCATACTTAGACTTCACGCACTGCTCCTTGTAGGTAAAATAGGCATAGGCGGGCGAATGTATAAGATCGCGGTCGTACCGTCCGTGTTGCGGCACGAGATAAAACAGTTTTAATTTTATGGATGTACGAATCATTCTCGTGGAACCCAAGAATGACGAGAACATAGGGGCAGTGGCACGGGTAGTAAAAAACTTCGGGTTCTCTGACCTTTGCCTTGTGAACCCTACGGCTATAGGCACAAAAGCGTTTCACGTCGCTTCTCACGCGCACGATGTGCTAACCGCGGCTAAAGTGATGGGTTCTGTGGACGAAGCGATTGCGAACTCGGCCGTTATTGTGGGTTCTACCGCGCGGCACGGTATTTCGGTGAATGAACATCTTCGGATGCCGTATTTATCGCCACGAGACCTGAAGACCAAAGTAGAAGGAAAAGACGGTGTAGTATCGCTGTTATTTGGTAGAGAAGATACAGGACTGTTGAATGAAGAGCTCATTCGATGTGATCTTGTTGTTTATATCCCCACGAGCACTATTTACTCTGTGATGAACCTCTCTCATGCCGTTGCCATACTACTATACGAATTAAGCGCTGTAGATTCCACGCCGATAGGACTACAATTAGCGACTGTTGAGAACAAAGAGCGTTTGTTCATGCACCTGAAAACCGTTCTGGAAGATATAGGCTACAAGGAACACAAAAAGGGGAAGACATTGATTATGCTCAGAAGAATACTCGGCAGGGCAGAACTCACGGCACGAGAGGTGCAAACGCTGCGAGGTGTTTTAAGGAAGGTAGAATGGAATCTAAAGCAAGTTGAAAACCAGGATGTGAAGGTTCAAAGTCGTGATGAAGAATGACAAAAAAAGAAGCTATTTCGGATCGAGACAACGCATTGTTTGAAGCCGGCATAAAATTAGGTGCTCTTTACCATCAGTTCATAGGTACTCCTGTGAGCACGGAAACACTGGAACTGCTGGAACGGACGATAGAAAGGAGTGTCGCGCTTCAGCCCGGTGTGGCGTCCGTAGAAGTGATTATAAACAGTGAAAAGGTGCGCCTGGCTGCGAACCAATTCAAATATTGTGAGTTAAGCGGTGCCATGCTGGACGTAAAAGTGGTGGTCGTGTATGGACAAGCGGAAGTACATGTAAGGCTGAAATACGAAGCTGAGCTGGAGTACCCGTTGATGCGAGTGGAAAATGTATCAGAAGTTACTCCTTAGGGTACTCACAATAAAATGGTTTACCCCATGGCATGCCCATAAAAACTACGTTCCCACCAAAAAGATTATTTGAAGCGTACGGTACCCTGTTTTGTGCTACAAAAAACGCACATACTATTACCGGTTATGTTTGATATAGAAGTGGGACACTTTTGTGTGTGACGGAAGTGTCTGAAATGGGGAAAGAAGTATTAATTCGAGAAAGGTTGGAGTAACCGTAATATAGCTCGCTACTTGGTTTAGTTTGGAATAAGAGTAGGACAGTTAAACATGTCTATAAACTCAACACCCACTGCTATGCTGTTCATAAAAGGTATACCTGTCGCTCCACTTTACCGCAAGCGGCCGATATACTATGACTAATTGGCTTATGAGGTTACATGGTATTAAAATCAAATTTTGTAATAAAAAATGTTATATCTAATCGAGCATATTTAATAACATAGTGATGTGTCTGAGTGTCCCACCTTCATTTCAAACTCAACCATTACCCTACAACACCACCTCAAAATAACCTTGTGGTTACGAGTATAACCACGCCCAATTTCACATACCCACAAAATAGAGAACAGCCATAACCGCAATATAAAAAGAAGCAAAAATGAATGTGCTTCGCTTCACTATCCATATTGAACCAGCGATATGCTTCGCGTTTGTATCTTCAAAGCCGGCACCACCCACCGAATAATGCCCGAGTTTCTCCAGCTTCACACGCAACGCAGAACTCATCGCCACAATAGTCAAATGAACACGTACATCTTCGGCTGCCGTAAACTGCACATCTCGCAGTCGTGATTTACTTGACATGAATATCAAGCCCGTCGCTATTCGCTCGGGTATGTAATTCAAAACGTCATCGGTTTTTGCCGAAAACCAGCCGAAATGCTGGTAGCGTCTATTCTTATAGCCAACAACGGCATCTAACGTATTTATCACGCGATACACCATAGCGCCAAAGACACCGAAGAACGCGAAAAAAACGAAAGGCGCTATCACACTATCGGTAAAGTTCTCAGCCACGGATTCCACGGTTGCCGAGTCCAGATGTTTCATATCCAAATTCGATACATCTCGGCTGACTATCTTCCCTACTGCCTCTCTCTTCCGCGCTATAGTATCCGCGACCATCGCATTTGTACCAAAACGTTCCAAACCGGTTAGCGTGAATGTCATCTTAAAAATAATCGCACCCAGGACAATATACAAGAGTTCGGAATTCAGGAATAAAAGCAGCAGGCAGGGCAATGCGAAAACAGAAGTTATTAGTATCGCATACACAGCACCAAGAAACCGTTCTCTCCGCTTTTTGCCCGTTCGCTCGGTTTTCCGATCAAAGAAATACATTAACCGGCTTATCCAGACGATGGGGTAAAATCTTTCCGCTCGTTCCGGAGGGTCACCAATACACAGGTCTATAGCGATGGCAATCAGGAATATAGCGATCTGGTCTAGGAGCAAATTCATTTTGCTGTTTTCGGTGGGTATCGCTCTTTCAAACGAATAAAAATTGCGTTTAGTTCTTCTTTCCGCGTTTCAAGCGATTCTACACTGTCTATCTCCAACTTCTGGAACTCGGTCATTAATGCCGCAGCAACTTCCGGTGTGTGTAGCCAGAAACAATCGGAACAGCCCCAAATAAGCCCTCCTGTCTTCATCGGCACCCATTCACCCCCAGTTTGCACATCTTCACAGGGATAAAACGGGCAGAAACACCACGTGCAATCCTGACCCGTAAAATGACAGGGATAATACTCGCACGTATCGTCCGGTCCTATAACTTTTCTATCCATAAACACCCTCTTCAGGTGGTCATAAGCGAGTGGATGCATTCGTCATTGTTCTTAAACACTTTACTTATTATAAATCGTGGTTTCTTTCTTGCACATACATCCAGGAGTAACGTGTCAGCGCCATATTATTCTATCACTGTCATGGTTTTCTGTATCCACCGATTTGAATTTGCGATGAAGGAAGAAGAGGGCGGCAATTAATACACTCACTGCGACTATTATCACAATTAAAATAATCGGTTTATCTGGCCCTAAAATAGGTAACAGCGGCTTTGGAGTGGGTGTAGGTGTTGCTGCGGGTGTAGGCTTTGGCCTTGGAGTTGGCGTTGTTAAATACTTTATAGTTGATGTTGGTCTCGGCGTCTGTTCAACAACAGGTGGAAGTATATGAGTACCTACTAATGCCTTGCACGCAACACAATTTGGATCAGGATCACAAGGGTCTTCCGGATCGGTACCCATAATTGTTTCATCTATGTTACAGTAACCGTCACCATCAGTATCTGCGGGTCCACCACCGCTACCGCCACCGCCACCGCCACCGCCTCTTGGTGCTGGTGTTGGTGTTGGATTTGGTGTCAATGTTGCATTTACGTAATAAGTCTCGCCTGCAGTGACAGGTACATTTTCTGACCAACCCTGATAACCGTCAAGTGTGAGCTTAATAGAGTGAGTACCCGGAGACACATCAGAAATCGTAGCGTTTGTTTTAGATTGTGTACTATTACCATCTAATTCTATCGCGGCACCCGTGGGAGAAGAAGTTACTGCAATAGCGCCGGTTGCGGGTATAATTGTTAGTGTTGCCCTAGCAGAAGCAGTGGCACTTGTAGCAGTTATTGTATATTCATGTGGCGGAAATCCATGCGTGTCAATCACCGTTTCAAAATAGCCGGATTCCGTGGTCGTAACACTATTGGTGACTTTAATGTCCATGTAAACGTTGCTCGTGCCGCCAAATGCAGTTCCAGAAACCTCTATGAATTCATAAATACCGGTATAGCTGGGGTCTATGGGCATTGGGACGCTTACTGTTGCTGTATCCGTAGTGCTATCATAATCAAATTTGAAGCCGTATTTGTCATCCTTTATCCACACGAGCGTCCCACCTTGTTTCTTTAGCCGTATTTCCATATCGTCCTTTACTTCCCGTACACTCAGTGAAAAGCCTGTGTTTGGATCAGAAAGGTTGAACTCCTTTAAGGTGTATTCATATTTATCATCAGAAACAGGTACCTCAAAATCCGATACGTGACAGCTTAAAGTCACCTGCTCTTTAGCACCAAAACCTTCACCTTCTATGGTTACAAGTTCTCCAGTCATTACAGCGTGATCTGGGACTATCAAGTGACAGACCGTAAGTGTTGCCGCGACACCGTCAGCAGTTATTGTATATTCCTGTAGTGGAAATCCATGCGTGTCAATCACCGTTTTGAAATAGCCCGTTGCATCTGTCGTAACACGTTTGTCAACCGTAAGGTCCATGAAAACTTCAGTCGTGTCGCCGATTACAGTTCCTGACACTTCTATGAGTTCATAAATACCGGTATAGTGGGGATCTATGGGCATCGGGACACTTACTGTTGATGTATGCGTAGTTCCATTATAGTCAAATTTGAAGCCGTATTTTAAAGGACTGTCCTTGTTTATCACAGCGGACAACCCCTGTTTTTTTATGCGTACTTCTGTGTCATCCTCTACTTCTTGTACACTCAGTGAAAAGCCGGTGTTTGGATCAGAAAGGTTGAACTCCTTTAAGCTGTATTTATAATTATTACCAGAAACTGGTACCTCTAAATCCGATACGTGACAGCTTAAAGTCAGCGTTTCATTAGCATCAAAACCTGCTCCTTCTATGGTTACAAAATCGCCTACATTCACACTAGGTGGTGTCACCGTCACGCTTGCTACTGTTGTCGTTATGTTTACGCAGGCTGTTTTGGTTGAATCATTCTGTGAAGTTGCTGTTACGTTTACCCTGTACGTCCCTACTGCGGTATTACCCACTTTAAGCGCTACTGTTTCGGTCTCCGATGTGTTTAGCTGTACTTGTGTCATGTTCAAGCCCATAA
>QENJ01000009.1 GCA_013374505.1 Candidatus Methanophagaceae archaeon | reverse complement strand
CCGACAAAATCAATAACCGTTCATGAGCCATTTGAAGGCATCTTTGAGCTTTATATTGACCGATGTCGCGGCTGTGGAACCTGTGTGGATGCGTGCCCCGGTGATGCGTTATTTATGCCAAAGGGCGAATTTGGTGAGTTCGCAGATATAATTAAGCACCGACTCGATGCGTGTATATTTTGCGGCGCTTGTGCCAATGCATGCCCAAATGACGCTATAAAAGTTCGAAGAACCGCAATAGCCGATACCATAGAGAAGAAGGGCGCATTAGAAAAGAAAATCCTGCAAGAGCTTGAATTCAGCCCTACGAAGGCAATCCTCAAAACGTATCCGGAGCGATGTCATGGCTGTGGGAACTGTGCTGTCGCATGTCCGGTAAATAGCTTATCTGGAGAGAACATGACAATAGAAGTTGAGAATGGGTCTGTCTGTGTTATAAATCAAGAGAACTGTCGGGGATGTGGCACGTGCATTGATGCCTGTACCGTTGATGCAATAGAGCTGGAGGGTGTAAGCGTTGGTGAGGCGTTCATCCCCCGAGGCCCCTGGGCAAATACGATTATCAGCTCGAAATTCGATGGCTATTTAAGCGCAGGTGCATCTATCGGTGTATTTATGTTGAATCATGCATGTGCAATTTTAGGATGCCAGTTGGAAGATGACCTTTTTGTGACCGCGGAAACCACCAACTGCCTTCCGGACGCGGCAACCGCGCTTGCAAATTGCACCATTGGGAATAAGAGACTACGTATCGCGGATTACGGTAAAATGGCGCTCAGTATGACAAAAAGGGACGATCCCAATGGTATTCGCATTATTTTAGACCCGAAGAAGACGATAAAAAATCCGGTAATACACGCATGGTATCTCAACGAGAGAAAAGTTGCACACCGAGAAGTTATGGCTGAAATACTAAAAGCTGGTAGGGATCTACTTTCTTTTGTGTATGTGCATGTTGCGATTCCACAAAAGGTGAAAAAGGGAGTCGTATTGTGTGTGGAATGCGGCGAGCCGTTTGTACCAGAAAAAAGCGAAGAGAAATGCAAGTATTGCTTCGGAGAGCGGTATTATGAGGTGAGGTGAATCATACCAGAATCATCTCACCGGCCTTATTTATTCCTATTTCAAAGCCCTTTAGTATGAGCCGATGTTTGATTTTATCCCTAGCTTCTTCACGGATCTTCATTGCGAGAGAAAGGCTATCATAGGTCATGTGTATCTTTGCCTTATCCGCTTCCGAGAATATCCTTCCAACAATCTCATCTAAATCAGTGTTTTCTGCCACGTTAAACCATATCGGAGCTTCAAGCAGTTTAACGAATTTTATCGTATTTTCTGCTTTCTTCACATTTGCCCATGCCATTTTCTCGATTGTCGAGATATTCTGCTTTGTCTTCCCGAATTTTTTCGCGATCTCGGCCTGAGAATATCCTTCGTTCCTGAGTTTCAACACTTCCATCTGCCTCTCGGTAAGTGTCGTCTCATCCGTATCCATCTTCGTCATCTTTCGTTGTTAGAATAATAAGTCAAACAGATATACTTTACTTTAAAAAAAGAAATATATATATCTATTGACGGCAGAGGTATAATCATGAAGCTGATAGACGATTTGATTTCTGATGTGAGAGATAAAGATACGGGTGTGAGAGATGTGCACGTTGGCTATGCGTGGATAGGTGTTTTGAGCAGAAACTGTGGCGTCACGAAGAATTTGGGGGCGCTACATGATTATGTAGTGCAGGATTTAGGGCAACTGCGTGAAAAAACCGCTGTTGAACTAGCGGAATATGCCAAGTCATGGAACATGATCGAAGCAGGTATCGGACTCGCAGCAATTAACTCATTGATCGAGCCGAGAGGGAAAGAATTAAACATGCTCGATTTCCTGCTCGATAACGCGGCTGGCAAGAAGATAGCGATGGTGGGGCATTTTCCGAAGGTTGCGGAACTGCGAAAACTCGCGGATGAGCTATGGGTAATCGAGAAGCAACCACAAAAGGGTGACATTATAGATACCGCATCTGAATATTTCATACCAAAAGCGGACATCGCCGTAATAACGAGTTCCGCAGTCGTCAACAAGTCAATTGAGCGATTATTGGAGCTGAGTCAGGGACTTACAATTATTATTGGTCCGAGCACGCCGATGTCACCTGTTTTATTTGATTACGGTGTTGACATGCTTGCAGGGCTAAAGGTGGTGGACGAGGAAAGGATGATGACGAAAATAGCGCAGGGAGGCGGTAAGGTGAAGCAGTTTGAGGATGCGATTGACTTTCTGGTGATGGAAAATGAATAACCTAATCGGAATCTGTGGACATCACAATAGCGGAAAGACGACTTTGATGGAGAAATTGATCAAGTGGCTGAAGAATGATGGATACAAGATAGTGACGATAAAGAACATCCCAAAGAGGTTCTCGATGGATACAGAGGGAAAAGATACATGGAAACATGGACAAGCAGGTGTAAGTATAGTCGTCGCTTCTTCTCCGGATGAGACCGCGTTTATCTTCAAAAAAGGGATGAAACTAAAGGAGATTGCGGATATTCTGAATGTGATTGCGCGACCGGATCTGATACTCGTGGAAGGCCATAAGCAGGAAGAGATCCCGAAGATTTCTGTCGGTGACATCGAACTAGAAGGCGCGATAAAATACGAAGATAATATTGATGAGATTCAGAGCTGGATACATGATTTTATCCGTGACAAATAATCTTGAGATATGGGCGAAAAACGGATTTGAGCCATATGCAAGATAGCAACTACGTTTATGAGCGAATGCGGAAAGTGTTAACGGAGATAGGTGCTGAGGTTGGATTAGAGACAGAAGTAAAGGTATTTGCAGGCCCACTAAAAATCCAGGACGCCCTTGGTGATCCGAAGGAAAAGGATTATCCGATACAGAAGGGAAAAGAGAAGCTAATGGAAGCTGTCATCTTCAAGTCCAGAGGTCAGGCGTACACAGACCGATATGGGAATTATCATGGAACTTTAAGCGATGTGATTGCGCTGGAGCTAAAAGAAACGGCGTGGCAATAGAAAGCCCTTCCGCGGCACCTGAAATCAGTCTGTGGTGTGATTTGATCGTGACGACAGGATCAATTTTTGTCAATAACACATACAACGAAATCTTATCATCCGGGAAACCAATTGTTCTTTACGGGACCACATCCGCAGGACCTGCTCACGTCTTGGGTATTCAAAGATACTGCCCACAGAGTACGTAAAGCAATGGCAAATGCGATGAACATCTTTAATTTCTCGATTTGCCCATTGCCTTTCCGCCTATAGTAGCGGGATTGGGATTATTTTTGAGCGGTTTGGAGGCGGAAGATTTTGATTAGAATTGAAGATTTAACCGTAGACCTTGCCGAGTTCATACTAAAGGACGTGAATCTGGAAATTAAGCGTGGCGAATATTTTGTGGTACTTGGACCCACAGGATCCGGGAAGAGCGTTCTTTTGGAAACGATAGCGGGGCTGTATCAAGCAAAACAAAAAAATGGGCATAACTATTATTCATATTACTCATGAGCGTTCAGAGGCTATTGCATTGGCGGATAGGATAGCGGTAATGAATGCCGGGCAAATTTTGCAGGTGGGTACACCAGAATCGGTTTTCAGAAAGCCCTATTCGGAATTCGTTGCAAACTTTGTGGGTGTCGAGAATTTATTTAAGGGTAAATCGGTTAATGATACGGGCACAGGTATTGCCTATATTGACGTTAATGGGATATTGATCGTATCTACGAGCTGTAAATCAGGTGACGTATTTATCTCAATCAGACCGGAGGACATATTGGTTGCAACGGAAAGAATTGAGACAAGTGCCAGAAATACATACCGGGGTGAGATAACCGAGATCATAGATTGGGGTGCAATCATGAGGATAGTAGTAGATGTAGGCATCTCTTTTATGGTGGTAATAACAAAGAGGTCTTTTGAGGATCTGGCTTTAAGAGATGGCATGTTGGTATATATCACTTTTAAAGCGTCAGCAGTGCATGTCTTATAAATCCGACTGAGTTTGAGGGTACAACAAAGAATCTAAGCACCCGCCATCAAATTTATGAATTCAGTTCCACTGCCGCTTTTGTTATCATCGCAGTAAAGTCGAAGGGCGGGCGACTTCGAGTTTTACCTTACCGTAAATATGTACCTTCAAGTCTATTCCTTACGCTTATTGGCATTTCTCGTTCCATTAAGGGGTACTCTATCTTGTTCGTTAAACTGCGTTTCTGTACGAAAAAAACAACATCCTTTTTTATAGTGAGTGGTATATGCTTGCATATCGACATGAAAATCTGAATGTAAAAATGGATAAAGGAGAACAGGAAAAAATGGAAAGAAGAACGTTATGGGTGATATTATGCGTTAGCATAGGATTGTTGTTTTTAGCACTTCCCGTGTTGGTGGCAGCAGCAACAACCGAGGTGCACGTGGTAAAATATGCTTCTGACGGTACTACCGTGCTGAACGAAACGACAGTAAATTACACGTGGTTAGAAGCGAATTTGCAGGTTTACGGGGATGGGACCACACATTACTACCATCAGGGTCCTACTTTTAATGACAGCGATCCGTGGGATCCTGCTGAGTTTCAGAATATAGAGGACAGAGATTACGGTGCGGTGCAGGGGTCGGATGTTAAGGATATATGCAACCTGATAGGTGGCATGTCTCCGGGGGACGAGCTAAAAGTCAAGGCTTCTGACGGCTTCAGCAAGCGGTTCAACTACACAAACGTGTATGAGCCACAGCCACGGCAAGGTCCGTTGGTTCTGACCTGGAAGCAAGCAGAAGAGGGCTACGTGCCCGACTATTATGAAGGAATGCGTATCATTTTCTTTGCTGATAACAGCACGAATCCCTGGGGCTGGCAGGTATTTGGCAATTGGGACATGCACGAATGTTTCGCACCAAAATACTGGCATAATTACTCCGGGATCTGGCCTTCCTCAAGTGGACTTTCTGTAAAGCACGTCAGTGAACTTCTAATTTACAGCACTGAAGGTGCCCTTGATGTCTTCTTCGATAATTCGGTCACACTTACAGAGGGTAACTTCACCCAGACAGCATATAACACGGGAACAGAATATTCCGTTAACAACCTTACGCCTCTGGGAGCACTTGATGCGGCTGCGACCGCAGGTGCTTTTGGCTACAACGTCACAGATAAGAAATACCTGTCAGTGGGTATCCTGATGCTTGACGACATCCGGGATTATAAATACAACAAATCGGGCAGCGACAAGTGGGCATGGAGTTGCTCGGTAAATGATCATGTTCTGGATGACTGGGGTAATCCGGAAACCGAAGGTTTGAATATCTACGCGCTACAAGATAAAGATGTAGTGTACTACTACTACGGCAACGTGGAGCTACCCGATTACGGGTCTGAAGATGCTATAGCTGCGGTTAGGATCACGGTGAATACTACGCTAAGCGATTGGGATCTCGAACTCGTGGGCGCAGTTACAGAAACAGTCACAAAAGCAGCGTTTGGTGAGGGCGTTGCCTGTGGACATTATGCCAACTGGACTGACCCCGATACAGGCGAGTTCTGGGGGGGTATTCCACTCTGGTGCATTGTCGGACGGGTAGATGATGAAATACAGCATGGTTCAGGCGCATTCAATGACACACTCGCTGCTGAAGGCTACACGCTAAAAGTAATCGCAGGTGACGGCTGGAGTACCAGCCTTGCCAGCGTGGACATCGCACGAAACAATGGCTATATCGTGGCAAACGCACTCAATGGTTCGGAACTTCCGGTAAACACATCATCAGGCAAGCCCTGCTGGCCGCTACACCTCAAAGGTGCTAATGTGACTGGTGGGCAGCAAGTAGGAAACATAGCTAAGATCGAACTTGTGGGTCTCCCGGAACCATCGGAAGGCTGGGAACTCAAGCTGCTCGGAGATGTGGGGGACGTTATCACGCAGGCAGAGTTTGAAGAAGCGGTTGCCTGTCATGAGGTGACCTACACAGACGGTGACGATACCTGGAAAGGTATTCCACTCGGGTACCTCGCTGGAGCGGTTGATGATCTTGAGACCAGCAGCCACTGGACGTTTAATGACACACTCGCAGCCACTAACTACACGGTAAAAGTAATAGCAGCCGATGGCTACAATTGCACCTTTGACAGTGGTAAGATCGCTCATGACAATGGCTATATCGTGGCAAATTCTCTGAACGGTGAGCCACTCGACTATTTATGCCCGCTAAAGCTTGTGGGTAGTGCTGTGGCCGGAGGAAACAAGATCGGGAATATCACAGAAATTGATCTTGTCGAACTTATCACTCCGCCACCTGCTACTGGTAGCTATAACCTTAATTTGACTGGTAAGATCACAGATGTGCTTTCTCAAGCCGAATATGAGGCTGCTGCCGATCCTTCATGTCATGGCGTAAACTGGACTGATACCAATACAAGCGATGTCTGGGAAGGCGTGCCGCTCTGGTTCTTCTGTGGCTTGGTGGACGATCGAATACCACACGGTCCAGACGGTTTCAACGACAATCAAGCTACTATGGGCTACAAGATAATTGTGAAAGCAGGTGACGGCTATGCCAAAGAATTTGCAAGTGCAGATGTTGCACGCAACGGAGGGTATATTGTGGCAAACACACTGAACGGTGAGCCGCTCTCCCAAGATGGTTCACACCCGCCTTGGCCACTCCGGCTTGTGGGCAGTGCAGTATCCGGAGGAAACAGGGTAGGTAACATTGTTGAGATCGAACTGACAGAATTTGGTGGCTCGACAGAGGTGCCTTCGGTCCGTATCATCAAGTACGATACGGATGGCACCACCATCATGAACGAGACTAATGTCACCTACCAATGGTTGGAGGCAAACCTCCCGGTAATCGGGGACGGTACAACGCACTACAAGTTCGAAGGTGTAGATTACTCCGGGGACCATTGGGATCAGAACGAGACATATCCTGGAGGTTTTAAAATCGACCGGGTAGTGAAAGGGACATCGGTTACGGACCTGTGTGAACTTGTCGGAGGCATGGGTGCAGGGACTGAAATCAAGCTGGTCGCTTGTGACGGCTATGAAACGGCATTGGGCTACGAGAACATTTACACTGATGAACTCTCAAGTGAACAACGAGAACGTCAGGGAGAGGCTTTCCTTGCTTGGTGGAGTGATGATCAAGGCTATGTACCGGACTATTCCAACGGAATGCGGCTATTCTTTACTGCTAGTGACGATGACCATATCTTCGGGCTTTGGGATATGCACGAGTGCATGGACGATAAATATTGGCATTACTACTGGAATGAGGGTGTACAGTATCCGTCATGTGCCGGCCTTTCCGCCAAGTACGTGGACACCATCAAGATCTATTCGGCACCTGCAACAGACTGGAACCTCACGTTAGAAGGCGTCATCACTGACACCATCAGCAAGTCCTACTTCAATCAGGCGCTTGCTTGTACTATGGGCGGACACGCAGCCGGATATACTGACAGTAAGGGCAGGACATGGGAAGGCTTGCCACTCTGGGTGCTCTGTGGCTGGGTGGATGATGCGAACTCACATTCAGAAGGTGCATACAATGACACACTCGCCGCAGCAGGGTACAATATCACGATCTTCGCAAGCGATGGCTATAACGTGACTATTGACAGTAGAGATACGATCAGGAACAACAACTACATAGTTGCGAATACGCTCAACGGTACGCATATACCAGAAGACGACTCAAGTTGGCCGCTCAAACTTGTGGGTGCGAACGTATCGGGCAGTTTGCTGGTCAAAGGGGTAGCTAAGATAAAATTGGACTTAGCACCCGTGCAACCGCCACAAATATTCGATACCGGGGCTTCTGTCCAGCAATACCCAAGCATCTCCGGCACGCATAACGGTACAATCAGCCTGGATTACAATATTACGGTAAATCAACTGTACACCTATCCGTGCACCGGCACAGGAGGTCATACAGCGTTTGCTCGGATCTGGAACGAAACAACAGGGGTATGTGCAGAAGCACACTGGGAAGGTTACGTGGATGATTACCATAATATCTCGTTCAATCGAACATTGGACTTGAAAAAAGGCGTGGTTTATCAGTACACAATAATAACCGGTTCGTATCCGCAGATAATACACGCGACAAGCTTTAATACCGCAGCAGGTACAATTAGATGCACGGAATTTGTGGATGCCAACGAGAAAGTCAGTTACAACGTTATTCCAGCAATAACGCTATGGCAGAAATAGTCTTAGAGGAGGTTCACCGCCTCCTTCTTTATTTCATCACAAGAAAAAATCAAAAATGATAGCCACATAGACCGCAGAGGACACAGAAGGAATATAACTCAATGCCTCTCGTGTACCCGGTGGCGAAAAAATTGTACCTCATATACAATGAAAAAGGAAGAAAAGAGTTATGTCGAGAAAGTTTGCAGTGCTATGAGGATAGATGCAAATGGGTGTGCGTGGCTAATGGTTAGCATAGCATTGCTAGTTATGACATTCCCCGTGCAGGCCGCCACAACGGAAGTGCATGTGCTAGGGTATGGCTTGAATGGGACAACAACGCCAATACCAATCACACTATGGGGGCCTTACATCACAGGCACTATGCGTGATTCAACGACAATCAACTGGAAGACGGAAAATGCAACCACAGGAACGGTAAAGTATGCAACAGAAGGGTATTACAAAGAACATGGCGACTATGACCATACAATTACAGACACAGAAAGTAAGCAACTGCACCATCTTGACCTTACGAACCTGACGCCGAACACCGTGTACCATTATCAACTCATATTAGGGCATGAATCCTCTGGCGACCACAACTTCAAAACATACGGTGACGACTCGTTCACATTCATAGTTTACGGTGATACCAGAGCGCAAAGCCCGTTATTCACGCAGATGGAGAGGCACAAACTCGTTGCAGACAGTATAGCGCGAGAAAAGGATGTTTCGTTAGTGTTGCACACAGGCGATTTTGTCTGTTCAGGAAACGACCAGGAAGAATGGAACCGGTTCTTCGAGTCCTGCAGGGTGATGCTGGCAAACACGACCATATATCCCATGCTTGGCAATCATGATGATAACCATACGAACTACTACGAAACTTTTGGCGTTCCGGAATGGTATTCGTTCGATTGCGGAAATGCACACTTCTCCGTGCTTGACAGTAATGAGGGGGTATCGCAGCATATGACAGAACAGACCGAATGGCTACAAAACGATATTGCTTGCGATGCAACCTGGAAATTCGTGTCGTTCCATCATCCGATGTACAGCTCGGATGGACGCCATTGGGGTGGCTGGAAGAACGCGGTGTGGGAAAATATTTTTATAGATAAAAGTGTGAATGCTGTTTTCAATGGTCACGTACATGCTTACGAGCGATATGAAGAATACGGGATTCAATATGTGGTTGTAGGTTGTGGAGGGGCGCCGTTGTATCCACTTGCGGAGGCTAAGATACCCGGTTATCAAAACAGCTTTGAACATACACTCGGATACGTTAAGATAACGCTCGAAGGCGCTAATGCAACAATGAACGTGATACAAGTCGCGGATGTCTCAGAAGATAACAAAGAGGTTACACATATATATCCTCAGAATACGGTATTTGAGACCGTGGTCCTCAGTTCATGCCCCGCTACGCAAACATTCGACACGGGAGTACCGGTAAATCCGTATCCTTCTAATTCCGGTACACACATCGGAACATTAAAACTAACTCATGACGTTCGTGTGAACATGATGTACACTTATCCATGTCCAGGAACTGGTGGCCACACAGAATACGTACGGATTGGGAATAGCACCTGGTGCATAGCTGCGAATTGGACATGGTACCAGAGTGATTGGCATAACCTCTACTTTGACGAATCGTTCACACTAAAAGCCGGGGAAAATTACAATTACACGCTAATAACCGGCTCTTATCCGCAGATGATACACACACGAGTCCATACAACGTTGGATGGCAGTGCTATCACCTGCACGGAGTTTACAGATATAAACACAAAGAGATACACGGATTGGATACCTGCGATTAGATTGGGGTGGAGCTAGCGAATGCGAAAAGATTTGTTTTTAATAATAATATACATCTGCTTTGGACTGCTGTTCATAACGCCACTTGTGTCGGCAGATGGCACTACCGAGGTGCATATCGCGATGTACGCGAACGATGGTACTACATTACTGAACGAAACGACGGTTGATCACGAATGGCTGATGCGAAACCTTGAGGTTTACGGTGACGGTGTGACACACTACTACCACCAGGGGCCTATCTTTGAAGACTACTGGAATGAAGTACACCCAAATGAGACCTATGACAACAGGAATCCGAGTGAGGATATGAATGTACTCGGAAAAGATCTGGGTGCCGTAAAAGGGACAAACGTAAAGGATCTGTGTGATCTGGTCGGAGGCATGTCTGAAGGAGATACGGTTGAGGTCAAGGCGAACGATGGATTCGGCTTGAAGTTCCCGTACTCGAACGTTTACGAACCCGATCCGCGACAGGGACCGATGGTTGTGACCTGGTATACGCTTGATGCCAATGAAAGTGGCGAGATCAGTGGGTACGTGCCGGACGGTTATTCAAACGGTATGCGCCTGGTCTTCTTCGCCGATACGGCCACGAATCCGTGGGGTAAACACGTATTTGGCATCGGGGATATGTGCGCATGTCTGCCTGAGGATTGCTGGCACTACTATCAATATCCGGATTACCCGACTACGACCGGGTATACGATGAAGTACGTAAATCGAATACACATATATAGCCGCACAGATTCTCCAGAATTAAGTGCAATCACCGTTTCACCTGCGGACATAACACTGGATGAGGGTGAGACACAACAGTTCAATGCAACCGCATACGACACGGATGGCAAAGAACTACCATTTATCAGATTTACGTGGTCGAGCAGCGCGGAATACATTGGGTCAATAGACGAAAACGGTTTATTTGACGCGAAAGCTGCAGGCACTGTTACGATAAGAGCAGAAAACGGAACCGTAAGCGGGATTATGAATGTAACGGTACATGAAGATGATAGAAGAGATAGGACGTATAGCAGTGATAGTTACGGTGACTCGCAGTTTAGTCCCGTTCTAACCGCGATTTACGTCTCGCCACAGTCGGTAACTGTAAATGCCCGTGACGCTACACAACAGTTCAATGCAACCGCATACGATCAAAACAATCATGAAATGGTCGATATTGTTTTCAACTGGACATGGACAAATACCAATACGACAGTTGGAACGATCAATACCACCGGCTTTTTCATCGCTATTCCTCGGGGAAACGCAACGCCTGCGCCCTCGCCTCCACCTCTGCCTCGTCCTACGAACGTGCCCTCTGCGCCACCAACACCCACGGAAACGCCCGCGCTAACTGCTACGCCAACACCATCAGCACAGGGATTTGAAGCTTTATTCGTATTCGCGGGATTTGTTGCGGGTGCTTACGTGCATAAACGGAGAAGAAGCATAAAATGAACCAAAATATAGTGCGCTGGATTTCGCTGTTTCTGGTATTGGTATTCGCGACGTGCCTTGTTCAAGCAGCACCCACGACGGAAGTGCACGTGATATTATATACAGAGGCAGGAACTACCTTAGACGAGACAACGGTAACATATCAGTGGCTGGCGCAGAATTTACCGGTCTATGGCGACGGAGTAACACATTACTACCATCAGGGTCCGGTATTTGAAGGTGATAAATGGGACAAGAACGAGACGACCAACTTCAAGGATAGAGGTGCCGTGAAAGGTACGGACATAAAGGATTTATGCGATTTGGTGGGGGGTATGTCCCCGGACGATGAAGTGATGGTTCATGCACCGGATGGTTACCATGTAGAGTTCGGCTATACAAACGTTTATGAACCGGAACCCCAACAAGGACCGATAGTTCTATGCTGGTATAACGGCGAGGACACCGAAGTCGGTGAGCGTCAGGGAAAAGGGTATCCACCCGACTATTACACGGGAATGCGCCTGGTATTCTTTGCGGATAATTCGTCCAACTCCGAGGGTAAACACGTCTTCGGCAATTGGGACATGCGCGAATGCTTACCTGAAAAAAGTCAGCACTTCTTCGGAGACCTGTATCCTTCAACAGGGGGTTTATCTGTGAAATGGGTAGACGAAATAATGATTTACCGCGGGGGATACACAGGCGAAGTGGGAGGTCCAGCGAAATCTATGGCCTCTCCTACATCAAGTCCACTACCCGGATTTGAACTCGTATTTGCAATTGCAGGGTTGATGTTGGCTTTTTATGCTTTAATGAGGCGGGCGAGATGAAAGAAGACCGCAAAACCATCAGATTTGTAGTTATTATTGCTGTGATAGGCATCGGAGCTATCGCCGCTGTTATGTATACACATCCTTTTGGAGCGCCCGAAGAGAAGATCAACTGGAACCTGACGTTGATTGGCACGGCAGAAAAAGTAGTGACCTTTGATGAACTAAAAGCAATGCCGTCTTACGAGGGTTATGGTGGATTCTTTAGCACGGTGGGCATGATAAATGGGCCATTCAAATGTAAAGGTGTCCCGGTGGAAGACTTATGTGCCCTTGTTGGTGGTATTAACGATTCAAATACTCTTTGGGTATCTGCACCAGACGGGTATATGATGGTATTCACATATGACCAGGTCAAAGGCGATTTTGTCACTTTCGAGCCTGCAACTCTTAAGGAGCTACCACACGGAGAATTAAAGACGATCTTAATGTATGAACAAGACGGTGCACTTTTATCCGAAGATGACGGCAGACCGCTCAGACTCGCTATTGTGTCGGAGGATAAACTATTGACTGAAGGTCATTACTGGATTAAGTGGGTGGATAAAATAGCGATTCGTGCTATCAAGAATCAAAATAAAACGTAAAATCACGACTGATGAAAACTATACACATTACAGTTCTGATACTAATTGTTGCGGTGGTTGTGAGCACTGCGATTTACCAGCAACAGGAACAGGAAGAAACGAAACTGAAAGTAATCTATGCCGGAAGTCTGATTGTGCCATTTGAAGAACTAGAAAAACAATTCGAAAGTTGGCATCCCGGTGTGGACGTGCAGATGGAGGGGCATGGAAGTATCCAGGTGATCCGGCAGGTAACAGACATACATAAGGAAGTGGATGTGCTTGCGGTTGCTGATTATTCGTTGATTCCTGATATGATGTATGCTACTCCGAGTGGTGAAGATTACGCGGACTGGTACGTTAAGTTCGCAACGAATCAGATGGTCATCGCTTATAATAACCAAAGCAAATATGCAGATGAGATAACGGAATCGAACTGGTATGAAATTCTGGCACGACCGGATGTAACGTTCGGGTTCTCGAACCCTATGCTGGACTCGTGTGGATACCGAACCTTGATGGTGACCCAACTCGCGGAATCGTACTACGATAACCAAACGATTTTTGATGTTTTAATCGCGTGTAATTTCGAGCCTACTATCTCGGTAACCCAAGAAGGCGATACATACATCGTGTTTGTGCCTGAAATATTTGAGCCACACGCGGGAAAAGTGGTTGTACGAGGTGGAAGCGTGCAGCTATTAGCACTGCTGGAGTACGGTGGGCTTGATTATGCATTTCAATACAAGAGCGTGGCACAGCAACACGGCTTGCTGTTTGTGGAATTGCCAGACCAGATAGATTTGAGTTCTACGGAATATGAAGACGACTACAAGAAAGTAAAAGTTCGGTTGGGATTTCAACGTTTTTCGGCTGTTGATACAGAGCGAGTCGGCAGCCCGATTTTCTATGCGGTGACAATACCCAAGAACGCGCCACAGCCGGAACTTGCGGTTGCGTTTGTGCAGTTTGTGATCGGTGAGGCGGGTCAGAAGATTTTGGGTGATCTGGAGCAGCCGCCTCTTGTTCCTGCAGAAGGAAGTGGTGTAGTGCCTTTTGCGTTAGAGCCGCATAGTAAGCCAATATAGACGCTTGCAACTGGCAAGTCCGTATGAACTCAAGTTGTTTTTAGCCAACACGTCAGCACTTTAGCACCGATCTTCTTATTTTTAAAAGACGAAAAGCTTTTATAAACCTGTGATAAAAGCGTAGTCTGAATCATAAGCGCTCGTGCCTATGTGCAGGCCAGGTACTCAAGGATTTGTCCCATAATTATACTTTTTGCAGAATATGGTGCTTATTTTTTGATTATAAACTCCTATATGTGTTTCGTTTTGTTTTGATTTTGAATCGTGAGACCGTCTCTTAAGTAAGTTATAGCGACATCTTCATGATAAAAGCATATATGAGGGTATATAATAGAAATACGTAAAGGTATATATGGGGGGTAGATATAAGATAAATTCATAATCTCCTATTAGGAGGAACAATAATGCGTAACATCCAAAATCCTCGGGATTTTAAGGAAAGATTGCAAGCAGGGTTTGATAATAACGAAGAATCCTTAGAAATATTTGGTAAGACGTACTCAACACAACTAAAAGCATATCTGATAGAAAGCAATCATTCTATTGCAAATGCTGTAGACTGTCCTTGTGGAGAGTGGCAAAAACTTGATTTGGTAAATTGGTATGTAAATAAAGGAGGTGACTTTCCAAATACTTTATTTCTGGATTCAACGAGAGATCGTGTGTGGATAATATACAGTATAATGGGTGCAACGGAGTCAGATTTGTTTATCGAAAATTGTATCAAAAGTACAAAAGGGCTTGATAATTGTTGGTTATCAAGAAATCAGCTATTGCATTGGGAAGGTCTGGAATCTTGGAGTCAAAGAGGGTTAGGATTGAAATTCTCTGACGGTCTTTCTCCTGAAGAAGATGCAGGCAATTTCAGTCTGAAAGCATGGTATGGGGCAAATCAGTATATACAAGGTTTGGAGGAGATTCTTAAGCAAGCAGAGGAGAAATTCGCTATATATAGCGTAAGGTGGCAGAAGAGGACGAATGGTTCCGTATCGCTCTCTGCGGAATGGTATAGCAACGGTAAGGCTACCATAAATCGGGCAACAGATGTTGACGAGGTTTTGATTTACATTGCAGAGATGGCAAATCGGTATTCGGATGCTCTAAAAGATGCAACAAAGCTTCGTGACAAAAGCATGGGTGCTTTTGAGATAGATTTTAGCCAAGAGATTGATCTAGAGGCATTTTCTAATACGGTTGCCAAGGGAATCGGTGAAATGAAGCTGTGGCTTGTGGAAACTGAAGCACAACCAGACTTCCGAAGATTTCGGGGGATTGATCTTCACACTTGGGACCGTGTTTTATTAGATGTTGGTACGAACTTTGCCCACCTTACGATTCCTGGTGTGGGTTGCGTTAATGCAGCCCCTCGAATTGCAGCTATTCAAGGCGAAGATAATGCCGGTAAAACATCTATATTTTATGATGGGGTGATGGTATTTGCCTGAATTAGATGATCGAATAGCACTGTGGCGCAATACAATCCAGTTATTCCACAGATATAACCGCCCCGATTTTGTCGGTCCGTTCAATGCTATTGGACTTAGCTATGTGGTGGAACGGCCTTTTCTAACTAAGCAAGGCGAAGAACGGAAACCCGATATTGTTGCAAGTGGGGATTCTGGTTGGATGATTTTAGAGTTGACAACACAGACAGGATCAAAAGAACCAAAACTTGATGCCTATAATGCAATAGATCCACGGTATCTAAGTGAATATGGACTTTGTATTCATGATAGCACTCCTGATGTCTTAAGTAGTCGGCTATCTTTTGTTGACGATGGACCCTATTGCCAGATTATCGTAAAGGATATTCTTAGAGTAGAAAAAGAGGAATGTCTCAATAATCAAGATCTAAATGATGCTTTAAACCGAGCTAAAGGAGCAGATTTAAGCAAGCTTCCGGAAATACCGATCTCTATAGTACCAGAAATGAAACCTAAAGAGATCTGCCGTGGGTTAGTTGATATAGTTATGCAACTATTCGAGCCAAATAGTGACGGAAAGACCTCGATTCAGTTGGTAG
>QENJ01000054.1 GCA_013374505.1 Candidatus Methanophagaceae archaeon | reverse complement strand
GGGTGTGGAGGTCAGCTCGCACGTTCGGAATATTTTACGGATGGCGTGAAAAGACATTTTCGTTTGGAAATGAATACCGAGGTTGACGTTGTGGAGCATATCCATAAATTTTATGAGATTGTGGTGCCTAATGAACCACTGATACCGGGGATAAAATTTTTATGTGTTTATAAAGGCGGAGATTCCAAATCAAAAAACCACTCTGAAGTTATATGGGTTAGCGAAGACGAATTAAACGAGATTTCACCAGCCCAGTTTATCCCAGGTCTTAAAGACGATTTTATCAGTTTTATATCAACGTTTAAAAAAGGGCAACGCTCCTTTTGATAGCTCATTTTCAAACACACGCCTATCACACCGCTGCTAACACCCATCACATCCCGCGCTTACACCAATCGCTCGACCTCCTGCCTCGAGAGGCCCCCAATTTGCAGTCTAGAGGTCGTTGACAAACATTGCATTGCAACATTTAATTAAATATTATACAACCCATTTATAGTACAAATCATGAGCTGGGGCAGTTACTGGGGCTATTACAAACCCGCGAAACCAAAAGAAGTAAGGAACGGCATAAAGGCCAAGAGCAAACGAGGCGCAATTGGTGAGACGTGGTGGTCGGAACGCTGGATAGCAGTGCTCGAATCATTCAATATGGGTGCAAGACTAACCCGCGGCCGCACGTATGCACGAAAAGGGCAGGTAATCTCAATTGACGTCCAGAAAGGCGCAGTTACCGCTAAGGTTCAAGGCACACGTGCAAAACCATACGCAGTCAGAATTCAATTGAACCCCATTTCTGAACCGGAATGGGATATTGTAACAGAAGCAATGGCCTCGAAGGCGATATTCGCAGCTAAGTTGCTTTCCGGCGAGATGCCACACGACATCGAAGATGCTTTTAGAGACGCTAAAGTCGCTTTTTTTCCGACATCAAAGAAAGAGCTAAAAACTAACTGCTCATGTCCTGATTGGGCAAACCCCTGCAAACATATCGCTGCTGTTTATTATCTCTTAGCAGAGCGGTTTGACGATGACCCGTTTCTTATATTCAAACTCCGTGGCCGAACAAAAGAAGAGTTTATTGCGGCTCTTCGCGAAAAACGTGCCGTTGCCACTACTGAGGCAGAAGAACGTGAAGCGATAACAACTGCATCCATTACGGCTGAAAAACTCAAACCTCGGGAGGAATATTTGGACTCGTTCTGGCAAGCGGGAGAAGCATTGGATACTTTTTCCGTTAACCCTGCTCGTCCCGCGGTAGAGAATGCAATACTCGAAAGACTTGGTGACGCGCCTTTCTCCGTTGGTAGAACCAATCTCAATTCTTTGCTATCAAAAGCATACGAAACGGCAAGCCGTACGGCATTACAAACGGCATCCGGGGACTCAGATGAGGAATAGGACCTCACGGAACGTAACGGCGATTTTTATGTCTCAGTGGCTTTCATTGCTTTTCCTCTTCGCAGTGGCTCTATTTCCAGTTTCGCATCTGCGAATTTGGTCTTTAGTTCTTTACCCTCTTGCAAATGATCGAGGAACAATGCCAAAGCCGCTATTTCTGAATGCGGTTGGTTGCCCACGGCAATGTTCCAGTCCGCCGCTTCGAATACGGCATACGGCACCTTCTCGGCACCTACTACGACCATTAATTTTACTGCACGTTCTCTTAGCTCCACTATCACGTCAAGGATGTTTTCGCCGTACATCGTCAGGTGACAGACTTTTCCGCCTTCTCGTTTCCAGTTCGTTACTTCTTCTTTCCATTTCACGCCTGTCTGCACAAAGAAGTCGCCACCCCAGCTACTTGTTACTTCTCTTAGACTTCGCTCTATGCCTTTATCATTAGATGTGAGTAACATACCTTTAGCACCTAAGGCGCGTCCTACTAACCCTACATGCGTGGTTATCCGTTTGTCTCGTTCCGGACGGTGCCCTAATCTCAGTACTATTAGTTCCATTTATTGACTTTTCACAAAAAAGATAACGGGTACAAAAAGAAAAACAATCTAAAGTCACACGATTATTTTTGTGGATTATTGATGACGCTTATAAAGTCGTAGGTATAGTTATAAAGGAGGAATGAGTAATGAAGCTTTTAGCTGGTTTTCTTATCGTAACTCTGTTAATATTACTGGTCTTAGGGTACACAGCCACACATTACACAGAAACGCTGCCCAAGTTACCGGACCCGGTCGAGTACTTCCGGTCAGACGTCAATAGCAAAAAACTGCCATATTCTAAAGCTGCGGGGTCTCGAGTGTGCCTCGTTAACTACAAGAACGCCACCGACCCCACCTGGGACGAACTAATATCTTTTCTGGCGAGTGATGACACAGATGAGCAACTGTATATAGAAGGCACATTTGTTTGCGCGGATTTTGCCGAGATGTTGCATAACAACGCCGAGATAGCGGGCATAAAAACAGCGTTTATCGGTGTGCAGCTTGTTTCGGATGAAGTAGAAGGGCATGCACTCAATATGTTCAATACCACAGATAAGGGCTTAGTTTATGTGGATTGTACCGGCGAAGGTTTTCAGCATACTGTGTCTCTGGATCAAATAGTCAAACATTCATCTAAGAACTGTCCTCATTTTAATTATTCATGCGATAAGATTGCGTATGTAGTAGAAGGAAAGGAGTACGGACTGATTAGCATAGACGGAGCGGCATCTCGGGGATACTGGTTCTATGAGGGCTATGCCGCGAAATGGGACGTGCATAACCGGGAGCTAGATATATACAACAGAGAGGTAAAGGGCTATAACGAAGCGATCGCGGCGCACGCGAAAGAAGTGGATGCGTATGAGGCGGCGGCGGGCGGGAGAACGTGTATACGAGACACTGAAGAATATGAACGACTGAACAATATGTATAATGCGCTGAAAGCAAAAGAGAATGACCTGGAGTGTGATGGAAACGAATTGGATGCAAAACGTGAGCGGTTGATGGAACGCCAGGAGGATTTAGGCGGGTACTGCTGGAAACCGTTGGGCGTGGTTACGAACGTGGAAATCAATTGGTAATAGCCTGCAAATTGAAGTGGCGTGGCAGGGCGATAGTAAAGAAGACAGAGAAGAAAATCAAAAAAACAAAAACAATTTACATCACCTTTTAAAACATCAAGGTTATATTGACTCTGCAGGTATAATATTCTGCAGGTATACTGTATATGGAGTGAGGTACTGGAACAATGAATAAAGGGGAAAGGGGATTGATAAGTGACATAAGGGTAATAGTGTGGCTGTTGTTCATTCTATTCTCTCTTGTTGCGATCTATGCTTATCCTACTCCACCTGCGGGTGCCGGGATAAATGGTAATTTACAATATGGTCTGGATTTAGTAGGGGGCTCATCGCTGCAGTTGGAATTAGAAGGTACACTTGTCAGAATAGACGTGCCTGCTACTGTTAATGAGAGCGAAGTTTCCTCATTCCTTGATGATGCGCTGGATACTGATGTTTTATTTTATAGGACGGAGAAAGAGGACGAATATGAGTATGAGATAAGGAAGACAGTCACAAAAGAGCAGTTAACCGAGGTGTTAGCGGGCATTAACGGGAGCATAGCGAAGCGCGCCGATGGCACGGATTATTTTGAGGGCGGGATAACACAGGAAACGCGAGAGGAAACTCGCCGAATAATAGAGACGAAATTAAATATGCTGGGATTAGCAAGCACAGCCATAAGAACTGTGGGTAACAACCTCATTGTCATTGACTTAGCGGGTATAGACATAAAGACCGCGAAGAATTTGGTGGGCAATCCCGGTAAATTCGAGATACGGATACAGACAAATGGCACTGCTGGAGACATAAACGTGGGGCAGCGATTAAAAGAGATGGCGAATATCTCCGTGCATGTCGTTTACGGCAGCGAAGGGATACAGAGCGTGAGGATGGTTCCCGAAAGAACAGGAGAAAGGAAACCTTGGGGTGCACCATTTTCGTTAACAGAGAAAGGTGCGGAGGCACTACGAGATGCTGCGATAGAATACGGTGCCTTAGATAATCCTGAGGACCATGAACTAACTATGCTTCTTGACGATGTGGTAGTGTACAGCGGACCGCTATCGCCTAAGCTTGCGGAAGACCTGCGAACAGAGCCCCGGTATAGTTTAATATCACAAACAGGAGTAGGGAATGAAGGTTTGAAGCGTGCAAAGGAACTGATAATACACTTAAAAGCAGGTGCGTTACCGGTAAATGTAAAGGTGATGGGGTCAGGAGAGGTACCCGCGTATTTAGGGGCGACATTCAAGAAAGGTGCAGTAATTGCGGGTTTACTTGCTCTTATTTCCGTTACGCTAGTCGTTTTCTTGCGATACCGAGAGAAAAAGATAGTTCTGCCGATGTTCTTCGTACTTCTTAGCGAGATCATACTGATATTAGGGCTTATAGCCGCGGTAAATTGGCTGATAATCGGCATGATGGGAATACTAATAATAGTGCTACTTATTGGTGGCACACTGAAATGGTGGGACTACCCGGTAGCAGACTTAACAGCAGGAATTGCTGTATTATTCATTGTATCGGCATTTATTCTCTCGGCTGGAAAGTGGCAGTTAGATCTGGCAAGCATTGCCGGGATAATCGCAGTGATAGGCACGGGAGTGGACCAGTTGGTGATAATAACCGATGAAGTGCTTTCGGGGGGTAAATCTTCTATAAGCATGTATCGAAAACGGATCTCGTTTGCGTTTGGTATAATATTCGTTTCTGCGACAACCACCATCGTAGCGATGCTTGCGCTTGCATTTATGGCGCTTGGTACATTGCGCGGTTTCGCGATTGTGACTATAGTGGGGCTGCTGATAGGGATTTTTATTACGCGACCTGCTTATGCAAAGATAATGGAAACCATAATTTAGGTGTAAGGGAACTCACAACTAATCATTTACCAGAACGGTATCATTTTTCAATGATTTTTACGACACAGATTAACGCTGATTAACACCGGTTTAAAGTAGTGTAGTTTTCAAATTTTGATTCAACCCGTAAAAACTTAATAAACATGACAGTAGCGCCTGTGAAAATCGGTAAAATCTGTGTCTATGCTTTTTATCAAAATGGGTAAACTATTTACTGGGTGTTCTAGAAATACTATTTTGTACCGTGTATTTTCTGTGGTTCGACTCGCCTGACTGAGTCACGCGAAAACTATAAATTAGGACAGTGTAATATTTATGCTTGTTGAAAGCTATAATAAGAAATAGGACTAATAACAGATCATGGAAGAAGAGACGCTAAAAGTGTGTTCTGTTTGTGGTAGCGCGGACCTGTACTACGAAAAAGGGGGGATGACTGGTTTCGTGTACCATTGTAAGAACTGTGGTCATATCAGCTCGTTTATCGTGGAAGCAAATGAGGGGATGGCTCAGGCAATTAGGGCTGACTATGCAAAAAGAAAGGGTGCGGAATAATTGGCTGACCTGTTAGAAGCTATTTCCGGGACATTGTTCACTCCTGCTTCTACGTTCAGACGGCTGTTAGAAGAGAGAACGTCACTAACTATTGCAGCTACAATAGTTCTAATAGCATGTGTTTGTAGTGGAATCGGGACTTTATTAACACAAAGTACGGTTATGTCTTTGTTTACCGAGTTTTCTGGTTTTGAACCCGTGGCACCGGATTTTGACGCGATGAGGATTTCTCCTATTACTTCCATGACCTCAAGCGTAGTCGGTGGTTTTATTAGCTGGGTCTTTTTCGCAGGCATATGTCACATAGTAGCAAAACTTCTCGGAGGAAAGGAGGGCACTTTCACCGAAATGTTGGTTCTGATGGGTTTTGCTTCGCTTCCTAACATATTCCAGGCGCCAATTGGATTAATCGTCATGCTTTCTGGTGGTTTGACCGGCGCTTTTATAGCTATTGTACTGGGCAGCTTTTTAGCAATCTGGGTTTTAATACTGGATGTTCTTGCAATTCGAGAGGCACAAAAATTCTCTACCGGTAGGGCAATTGCAACTCTCGTTCTACCAATTGTAGTTCTTGCAGTGCTTGTGTTTATACTTATATTCATAGGTCTTTTTTTGATTTCAGGGTTATGATAACTACGGAGGTTTTTAAATGGTGAGTTTTAAAGCGATAATTGAAGACAAAAAGAAAGGCATCGCATTGTTCTTATTAGGTATCTGCCTGGCTTCCACTGTGATAGGAATTGCTATCATAGCGAGAAGTCCATTTGATCGTGACGGCCTAAGCGGTGGTAAAATCGTTTTAATCAACATTGAAGGTTCAATCGTGGGTGGCAGAAGTGGATTTGGGATATTTGGATTGGAATCAGGTGCAGATGATATTGCAGAGCAGATAAAACGTGCAGGTGAAGATTCATCGGTAAAGGCAATTATACTCCGGATAAATAGTCCGGGTGGCAGCGCAGCCGCCTCGCAGGAATTACATGAAGAGGTACATAAGGCACGAGGTAATGGCAAGATAGTGGTGGCTTCGATGAGCGATGTAGCTGCTTCGGGTGGCTATTATGTTGCCTGCGGTGCAGATAAAATAGTTGCGAATCCCGGGACAATAACCGGGAGCATTGGCGTTATCTTTTCACAGTTGCAGTACTCTGAGCTGCTTGAGAAGTATGGGGTAAGATCTAACGTCATAAAGAGCGGTAAATATAAAGACCTCGGGTCGCCACTTAGAAATATGACCGAAGAAGAGCGTCAAATCCTTCAGGAAATGATTGACGACATATATTCTCAGTTTGTTCACGCAGTAGCGGAAGGAAGACAGATGAACGAGAGCGAGGTCTTAGAACTTGCTGATGGTAGGATTTTTACTGGTAGGCAGGCAAAAGAGCTGGGTTTGGTAGATGAGTTAGGCAATTTTCAGGATGCTGTTGACCTCGCAGCGGGACTGGCAGGGCTTAAAGGTAAGCCAAAAGTGGTTGAATACGGGAAAAAATCACCTTTTGAGTCGTTCTTCGGTATATTTGCAAGAGAGCTTGGTCATGGGATAGCAGAAACGTTTTTAGAGACGGGAAAGCAGCAAGTAGGTTTAGGTAGCTTATAGCCGCACAGATAATTTTTATCTAGGTGCATTGCCCGTATTCCTTTTATTTCATCAAATTCCCTGTGTTCGGCGTAATAGGCGGTCACACCTAAAAAAACAAATCCGCATTCAAAAACGGAATCAACGCAACTGTTAACCCCGCCACATAAAACCGTCTCCTATCCATCGCCCCTTTAGTGAAATACCCAACAGCACCCTGTTTTTGTTTCGTGTTCTTTTCACCAATCAGATCATCCATCACATCTCCGAGTTCGGTACCACCCAAAAGCTTTTCTGTGAAGTCCGAAGGCAGCACAAAGAACGGTGAAGTCCCATATCCTACTCTTCCTGTATCGTCCATAATACAGATCACACCAAAAGTGAACCACCGACCAAACAATTTCTTTATCCCGCCTTCAATACCCACAAAGAACTCGGCTCTAATATTCCGCTCTTCATTAATCCTGCTCAATGCAAGCGCTCTATTTCTGGCACCAACAAATGTTTCATCTTCTATTGGCTGATTGGATACTTTACTGTCCACGCCGATACATTCTACATCAACACTATCGAAATATATAGAAAACGCTTCCTTTGTCGCTTCTAATTTCACGGTGTTCCGAGAGCCAACTAAGACTTTCATAAAGATTTAATCGTCCTGCTTTGTGAATAAGTTTTATACCAACCAATGAACTAACTGAGTACACGGTAATTATGAAACACAAAAGACCCGCAACATTTTGGACTTCGCTAGTATTTTATGTAGTCGGAATTGTAATTGCCCTGAATATATTGCGATTCAATTATCCTGATTTTGCATCTGAGGCAGTTTTTGCGCTTCTAACAGGATTTGGTTTTTTAATTACGGGCTATGGACTCGGGTTAAGCAAGAAATGGGGTGCAATATTCGGTATTGTTCTGTGCTGTTTGAAGCTGGTTCAGCTAGACGTTTATTCACTAGCTTCCTTATTCGATACGCCCGCCCTAATCGCTTTTATAGCGTATACCGTGATTATTTTACTTGTTTCATCCCTGGACTGGAAGAAATTGAACTAAATAAGTAGCAACAAGTCTATTAACTCTTCATCTCCTTCAGCGTCAATAATACGTAGCCTAAGATCGCAATGATGCACAAAGCATAGCCATACATCTTTACTGTTGCGAATACGTTCTTTATGAACGCATATTCCGTACCATATCTACCCACACGCATCTCGCTTGTATCTAGGATGAAATAATCGCCAACGTTTTTTAATACTATCGGTTTCTGGCCCACCTGGATGGCTTCAGCCTGTATGTCTTCCCTGGGCGCGGTCCAGGGGTCAACACTCCCGGCAGCATCACCCTTTGTTCTCACACCATCTTCCGTTACGGCAACTACTCGGTGCGTGATAGGTAACATGCTCTCTTTTCTTTCGAGCGTTATTATATCGCCCTCAACTGGCTCGATATGCACTCGTTGCATTAGCACAAGGTCGCCACGCTCAAACGTGGGACTCATACTGCCAGTGGTTATAACCGTGAAGAATACGACTTTAAAAAGAAGCAGAGATATAAAGAGGACGAGTATAGCAAATACGATGGTTGAACCAAGAACCGAGGGCTTGTGCATGCCACAAACGGTTTCATATTCCCTCATCTTCTCTTTTACCTTTTGATTTCGCGAGTATTTCGTGTATCGGCCTTTAAAATAGTTGAAGATGCGAATAGGTGGTTCAAAACCCTTTACTACCACTAAATAGAAGATGTAATACACTAATGTTATGACTACACCAAATATTACCGCTGCTAATAATGGTTCCATACTCTTAACTTCTGTCTTTAAGAATATAAAACTGTAATTGAATTGCTAAATAGTTTTTATTAATGAGCAGGTGCAATGATTTAGCATGAACATAAATGTGGCAGTTACGGGCGCAAAAGGGCGAATGGGTAGTCAAGTGATAAGCGGCATTTTAGAGCACGAGAATATGGATTTGGTAGCGTGTTTTGACCCGTGTTGCGTGGGAGAAGAAGTAGCACCGGGGCTAAAAATATCAAGCCCCGATGAGTTGGAAAACCTGCTAAAGACGGTTAAACCGGCTGTATTTGTGGATTTTACGAACGCAGCATCAGCCGTGGAAAACGTAAAAGTCGCAGCTCGTAACAACATAAAGCTAGTGGTTGGCACCACGGGATTTTCTGAGCTGCAATACAAAGAGATGGAGGATGCCATAAAAGTACCTGCTATTATCTCTCCCAACTTCTCTATCGGTGTGAATGTATTCTGGAAATTGATTGCTGCCGCGACAGGACAACTTCAAGCGTACGGGTATCATGTGGAGATCATAGAGATGCACCACTCGCATAAAAAGGATGCTCCGAGCGGTACTGCGGTAAAAGCCGCGGGTATCATCTCTGATTGCTTGGGCGTGGATAAATTCGTATATGGCCGGCAGGGTATAACGGGTGAGCGGACGGATGATGAGATAGGTATACATGCAGTGCGTGCTGGTGACATTGTTGGTGAACATACGGTGTTGTATGCCGGTAGAGGCGAACGTCTGGAGATAACACACCGTGCACATAGCCGGGAAGCATTCGCGCAGGGTGCCGTAAAAGCCATTGAATGGATTTACAGTAAAGACGAGGGTGGGATCTATTCTATGGACGACATGATGCAGGAACTGGAACGGGACTGAACTGTTTGGCACTGTCTAAAAAAAAGTCACTATACCCCGTACTTGAGTACAAGGCCTGCCGTTAAGCATGAGTGCCAACAACTTAAACTACCTTTTTTATCACAGGTCTTTAAAAGCTTTTCGATTTTTTATTTTTAACGCAGCCCCCAAAAAGTTTGTTATAAAGCGATGTGTACCAGGTTTTGTGTGCTCTATGTTTTTCCTTTTCTTCATCCATCACCGATACTGTATCTACCTTCTCGTAACCTTTCTGCTCCAATATATACCTCTCCACCACTTCCCCGCCATGCCCCACTGACTGCGAAGCGTTTTTGATAAAACTTTTTAAAAAGTTTTATGATCCGTCAGTAGCGACACCGTATGCCTATCATGCTTGAGTTCACGCTTCGTTACCCTTTTCCTCGTCACTTCCACTTTGCCCATCTCTCATTAAAATTACAATTAAATACGTCAAATCACAATAAAATCTTTTTTGGTGTCTTTCATGCCAGAAATACCTGATATGGAAGCACCATTCGTGAAATAAACAAAAAAGCCCGGTAAAGTTGAGATAAACACATTTAAAAGAAATAATGCAGAACTTTTATCGTGAACTCATGATGTCCGCTAAACCCGAAAACATGATTTGTCGTCCAGATAAAGTTTCCGAATGGACGATGGCAAACGGAAATAGGTTCTATTCTTTGTCAACAAATCGAGCCCTAAAATTATAAGGAAACAGTCAAAAGTCTCGCCCTCCTCCATTAACAGCCAATAGCCAGGTAGCCAAATAGAGCGTTAGAAATTGGACAAATGTGCCCTATTCCCTTTTTGTCACCACATCTATCGCACCACCCTGGAACTCGCCTTTCACATTGCCCATCTTCTCTTCTATCCAGCCCTCCATATCGAGATACGCGCTTTTCAGCCCTTCTATCACTTCCTCGTCCGCATCCCACAGCCCACGTTCGTACGCTTCCAACAGCCTTCTTCCCACCTCTTCCAACGCCCACGGGTTATTCTCCTCAAAGAACTTCCGCATCTCAGCATCCAGCACAAACGTCCTTGCGATGTCATCAAATATCCAGTCATCCACTTCCTGCGTTGTCGCTTCCCAGCCGTAAACTCGACCAATCCGCTTTGATATGTCCCCGGCACCCCGGTATCCATGACGTTTCATCCCTTCTATCCACTTAGGATTCAGCAACTTCGTTCGCACGACCCGTCTCATCTCGTCTGCAAGGCTTCTCACTTCTATCTTATCCTGGTCTCTCGTATCACCATAATATGCACGTACATCCTTGCCTGAAACCTCTCGCGCAGCAGTTGTCAGGCCGCCTTGTGTACCGAAATAGCAGCAACAGCCGCATAGATCGTATTCGTCCGTAACAGTCTTATTAAAACTCAAATCAACTGTTTTAAGCTGTGATACCAAACTATCACGTGCTTCGGTACCGAAATTGTCTTTCCCGTAGGCATATCCGTTCCAATGCACAAACACATCCGACAAATCCTTCTCCTCTTTCCACGCAGAAGAATATACCGCTAAATTCACGCCATTACCGTAAGTCCCGGGCTTACATGCGAATATCCGTGCGTACTTACCATCCGTATTTTCTGGTGCAGTCGCCATTGCATGCTTTCTCAAATAGTTCTGCTCTAGGGGCTCGTCAAGCACGGCAACCTCTCGTATCGCCTCGTCCAACAGCTCGATGCAGTTATAAAAACAGTCTCGAATAATACCACTTACCCGAATAGTTATATCTATTCTCGGACGACCAATTTCTTCCAACGGTAAAACTCGGTAGCCTTTTACACTTCCGCTGTGCCAGACCGGCTCTACCCCGATCAAGTACAATATCTGCGCGAGTTGCTCGCCATCCGCCCACATGATGTCAGATGCCATCCAGTACATTGCTATGTTCTCTGGAAGCGATCCAGTCTCCGTCTCGTATTTCCGTATCACGGCATCCGCAAGTCTCTTACCTATCGTCCATGCACTCCTTGTGGGAACCTTGAACGGGTCAAGCGAATAAAAGTTCCTGCCTGTTGGTAGTATATCATGTTTACCCCGTGTTATGAGTCCCGAAGGTCCTGGTTCGATATAGCCCGCATCGAATCCATGCAACAAACTACCCAGCTCGTCCGATGCTTCTATCAGTGCTGAAATATCCATTACCTTCTCCCAAATCAGATACAGCTTTTCCGTTTCGTCCCTATCAAACCTGCTGCTTAATATCCGCTTAGCTGCTTCCAATGGGTCCTCTCCGGTCAAAAAAGCAGAAATAAAATCCTTTGCTATACTATCCACCTCGGCTAATAACGCACTTTCTGCATCAGAAGGCGCAATATCGAGTCCCATAAGCGTAAAGACCAATTTCCGCAGTTCTGAGTCATGTCTCAGCATCGAGTTGATGAACTCAACCTTCTTCTCTCCTTTCGGTACTTCACCGAAGATGTGCATACCATCAGGAATCTGTGTATTGTAGATGCGCGTGATAGCCTCATGTGCTATTTCTATCACAGATTCAAAGGAATATCCCGCCTCTAACTTAGTATCCAGTCTTATCTCCTCGGATAGATTCGTTTTCCGTATCAAATCCGTAATTATGTGCTCTAAAGCATGCGCTCTTGCCTTATCTGACCGTTTAATCTTGTTATATTCAGCAATCTGGTCTTCAAGCTCTTTCAAATCGCCATATAGCCCACTTTCGGTCATAACGGTCTGCATGTGGTCTATCAGAGTCGCATAGCTTCTTCGTTTTGCTATTGCCCCTTCAGGCGGATTGTCCGAGTTATATATGTATAGATGTGGCAGATTTCCTATAGCTATGTCGGGATAGCAGCTTTCGGATAATGCCACGGATTTACCAGGCAAAAATTCCAGGTTGCCATGTGTACCGACATGTATGATTACGTCCGCACCAAAAGAGTATTCCAGGTACCGGTAAGTTGCGAGATATTGATGCGGCGGTGGCACTTCAGGATCATGTAAAATCTTACAGACCTGACCATCGCACCTTGAACCCGCACAGCCTCGTTTCGGCTGCACGCACACGACTGCATTCCCGTATTGAACGCCAGTCACCACGATTTTACCGTTGTAAACCATAGCAGCAGGAACTCCATCCTTCGCTTCACCCGGTGGATTGCCCCATGCTTCACACGTTCGTTGCTTCACTGCGTGTGCAAGTGTATCAAACCATTTCTCGTAATCCGCCGTGCTTATCAACGCAAGTGCACCGCCCTTATTCACTATTTCATCCACGGTTGTCCATCTGAACTCAGAAATTGCTTTATGGTCCATAATGTTCTCAATAAGTTCTTTTCCGCTTTCTGGTTCTTCGACCGAATATCCCGCCTCTTTCATGCACTTCAAAATCCGGGCAACGCTCTCCAGGCTGTCAAGATGTGAACCTCCTCCTACTGAGCCCTCCACGCTGGTACATGGATTGTTATGGAGTATAAATGCAACCCTGCGCTCGGATTTCGGTTTGTTTCTTAGCACTATCCATTTCTTCACCCGATTCACAACCTTTTTCACACGCTCTTTTATCAGCGTATGTCGCTCGGATTCGCTGTCTCTTCTTGATGTTCCAATAATTATCGGTTCGATTACGCCCTCTAATTCGGGCATTGCAACACTCCAGCCAACTTCCAGGCTGCTTATTCCATGACTATCCGCGCGCCATTCTGTTTCTGTATTGTAGTATGTCACCAGCGGGTGGAATACTGGCACATCGAGCCTTTTCAGTGTATTTACCGAACTCTCTTCTCCTCCGCTTCCTGTATTAAATACCGATTGAAGGTTTATGAAAGCGTCAATCCTGCCCATGAAGAAAGCGTCAATGACTTCACTGCTCGATTTAGCACCTAAATCTTTATCGCCTGCACCATAACAGAATGCAGGAATCACATCAAACTCAGTTTCCAATTCACGTATTAACGCATTCATGACTCCAAGGTCTTTGTTCGTCCAATAAGAGCGAAAGAATAGAATGCCGACTTTGTGTCTGCGGTTAGGGTTATACCATGCGAAATAGTCCTCTATGTTCTCGAAAGCAGTTTCGGCATCCGGATGGTATATGCCCTGCCACATCGTCTCTTTTGGATCTTCATATTTGTAATCCCTGCCCAGAATCTCCTTTCCAAGGTACCTTAACATATTCGCTGTGTTCTCTGCCCCACCGTAAACATAGTAGGCATTGACCGTTGCAACAACCTTCGGTGAAACGTTTGAAAGTCGACATAAGGCGGAACCATGCCCGAAATAGATCGTTGGCACTTTCTTATTCAGGCTTTCGGTTATCTTATTCCAATGCGCCTCATTTGATGGATGTAAGAGGATGATGTCCGCCTGCACAAAAGACTTTATGCACTCTTCTCGCTTCTTCGCATCTTCTACGTCATGTGTTGACCATGCGTTTAACTCTATTCCGAGCTCTTTACAGGCTTTGGTGAGTAAAACCAGATCACTGCCCCAAGTTACTGCTGCTACTTTCATTTTCATACCTACCCGTATTTAATATGCCTTGCATTATAATAAAATCATTTATTTATTGCGTTTATGTTATCAAAAAGCGGGTTGTGGTTATTAGTGGTAGTGTCGTGACTCGAGATAAAAAAGATGGAGGAGGGTTCGTTCATGGAACGGGATATATCCTCTGCAAGCTTTCTAAAAAAGGTGAATAGGTACATGATCTGTTAGTAGAAAGCATAGTATCCAACTAAAAATGATTATTGACACAGATTGACGCAGATTAACGCAGAAGAAATTAAATCTGTGTAAATCTGTGTAAATCAGCGTCTTACATAGGTAGAATTGTATGAGCTGCGTAGAAATGGCTCTGATACCACTCAGGAAAAGTCCTACCATGCGCTTTTTGCCTTTTGGCGGCGTGCGGACATCGCCGGTTTCTTCTTTTTCCTCACCCTCGAGTACACACAGGATATACACGAATGCAATCGGAATCAAGAGCGTTTCTATCCCCTTTGGGGGCACAATTGATTTTTCCAGTGAAATCACTATACCCCCTAATTTTACCGCAGAGCGCGCAGAGAACGCAGAGACATTAGAAAAACCAAGCGGAGTTTGGAACACACTTAAACTCTGCGCCCTCTGCGATCTCCGCGTTGATAAATCACTGGTTTTTTCGATTGCGCCCCTTTGGGGCAGTCACACGTGTTTTTTCGAGTTCAAAAGCGTTGGTTTTCCAATCTTTGTGCCTCGGTTCGATGCCAAAACGTTGCCCGTCTAATATCGCTGCTTTGTACGGTTTCGCGAGTGTAGTCGCCAAAACCATCGCTTCTTCGTAGCCCTTTCCCCAGATCAGTACGACATTCATCTTAAACGTGCTGTGCCGTGTCACTATCTGGTCATGTAGAACAGTAGAACACGACGCGAGCCCTTAGGCAGTTTCTGTAACAGTGTGGCTATTTGTGTTTCGGGCATGCCACCATCTTTCAAGTACATGCTTGCCTTCAACCGCAGTGTTGAACCCGCACCATAAATGTTTTTAAGCCATTCCGCCAGTTTTGGGCTGGCAAACTCTCTGTCCGCGACAACATGGATAGGTACGCCAGAAAGCCACTCCATCTGCTGTAATCCTTCGATGCTCGGCGTTAAGACTTGTTTCCACTGTTCAGCGGAGCTATTACCCTTATTTCCAAAAACAATCCAGAATAACGGGATTGCACGCCCTTTAAAATATATGGCCACTGAAAGGATATTAATGTGTTTACCCCGTTTTCCCCAATCTGTGCGATCCATGCACAGCACGATTTCTGGAAGTTTCGACAGGAGTGGGCGCGTCAGACGGATCCGCGGTATGACAGTTATGGCGGGCGACAGCTTTTTATTGGACATGAACCGGCGTATTCGCTGAATACAGGCCATAACACTTGCGTCACCAACAGATAGGGATTCTCCTAGTCTCGATATGTGTGCCTTGTTATCCTCCAATAAGTAGACGATCAAGGCGGAAAGTGTCGTTCTCAACGGCTTTGACAGATTCAAACCTATTTCTCCGAATAGCTTCAATATGGTTGCTTGGAGGTAGGTATATGTTTGCATATTGTCCATTCACCTCTATTTTTTCCAAAAGAAGCTCAACACTGATAAATGTTAGCTACTGAAGGTGAGGTCATTTAAATAGTCTGAAAGTCAGGTAATTATAGATAAACTCAAGTTAAAAAAGGGGGGTGTGAATGTGAAGAAAGATGGACAAAATCGATGTACTCCTTGCTAACTTCCCTCTGTATTCGGAAGACCTTGGGATAGACTTAACGAATCCGTCAGGCAGGTTCAAGTGGTTTTTAGCTTCTATCCTATTCGGTGCGAGGATAAGCGATAAAATTGCAGCTAACACATACAAA
>QENJ01000008.1:2468-17041 GCA_013374505.1 Candidatus Methanophagaceae archaeon | reverse complement strand
TCGCCGACCATTTGCGCTCCTATCAATTTCTTGCTATACGCATCGAAGATCAATTTCAGTGTGAGTGGTGTCGCTCCTGGGAAATATCGTGCCTTTGTGAGTTTCGTTGCCTTACCACTTATTGTTTTTATCCCTGCGCGACTTGCCGCTTCAGATGTAACACCTACCGAACCTATCAAGACACCCCCAACATCCGCTACTGTTGGTCCGAAACAATATTCGCATGGTGAATATAAACCCGGTTGCCCACTAATATCGCTAAGTATGTTATCAGCTATAACCGTAGCTTGAGTGACAGCAGTAGATGCAAGTTGGTTCAGTCTCGGACGATGTGTGATGCCATCTACAACTTCCACACAGTCACCAACTGCATATACATTAGTTATTTGCCGTCTTCCTTTTTTAACGTGCATTGCTCTATCCGTGACTATTCCTCTACTTTCGCCTATATCCACACCCGCTTCCCATGCGAGGTCTATCTCAGGGATCATCCATTTCCCTATTATAACTATATCTGCAGGAATCTCCTCTTTCTCCACTTCCCTTTCTCCTATCACCACCGATTTCGCCCTCCCCTCATGACCTTTTATAGCTGTTATCTCTCTACTATCGAGAATAAATCTTACGCCGTCTTTCTCCATCCGTTCTTTGACCATATCGCCCATATCAGGGTCTAAGCTCGAAGGCAGCAAAGAAGGTGATCCACCATGAACCGTTGTCTCCAATCCTCTCGTTGAGAAAGCAGCTGCCGCTTGCAATCCTATAATACCACGACCGCGAATATAAGCGTCTTTCACACCCTCGACATTCAGAGCTGCTTCTATCTTTCTCGCATCGTCCTCATCGTTAAACGTGTAAACACCTTCAAGTTCCGTTTCTTTTACGAATTGTTTCCTTCCCGTTGCTATAACGAGAAAATCGTATTTTAGCGCCTCACCGGTTTTAAGTGTCACACTGCTCTGTTCTAAATTTAGTTTCGTTACTTCTGTCTCGGTTCTGAAGTCAACGCCCTGGTCGAGGAAGAACTGCGGCTTGTTTATCTCCGTTCTTTCTATCTCATACCAGCCACGCAAAGCAAAAGGCAGTCCACAGGTAGATACCCAACCGCTTTTCTCTCGCTTTAAAACCGTAAAGTCCATCTCCTCCTCTACATCGCTCTTCCTTGCAAGTAAGCTCCTCAATACATATATCCCGGCAATGCCGCCACCAACAATAACGATTTTTTTTACCATCTTTCTCCTCCACACTCTTATATATTCAGTAATAACGTTGAATGCCCAAGGCATAAATAATTAGCGGTTTTTTTTCTCTACCGCATCTCAACCAACCGCTAACACAGTCCAGATCTGACCTCTCCATAAACACCATAAATCACTATCACACTCACGATAAGATACAATACGCTTACGTTACCGAGTGTGCCGAACATATTCGCAACTACAAGCAAAGCACCCAGGATGCCACAACCCAGTATTGCTATCCTCGGTGCACTCTGATCCACCGCCCGCTTTATCGCTTTTAAACCACTGCGATGTCCGTAAATCGGGAGCCCGGAATCACGCACCATTGCTTTTATATCCCTCGTTTCCAGACCCGGCGTTAGTTTTAGCCATATTAACGCGATTAGCATTGCAACAGCGACCATTATTGAAATGTCTACTGCCAGTCTTACTGCAATTTGCCAGCCTGCAATATCCGGTGCTGTGATATGCACGAGAGAAGGCACCCAATCCCAGGGGCTGTAAATGGGGTCAAGATAATACATCAATCCCGGTACGGCATTCCCCTGTGCATCGTATCTCCCGAATATTGTAAATCCCTTGTTCCAGAGCAACCTTCCAAAACCCTGTATGCTCGCTTGTATTGGACGACCACCCTGGAAAAAAACCAGCGGTGCAACAATCGCATACGAGAAGTGCATAAGCTTAATCGGAAATCTGACTTTGCCTCTACACCTTCGCCTTTTCAAATAGCCTGGTATTCGTACATCTATACGAGCACATGTCAGATACACAACGAGTAAGAATACTGCGACTGTCGTGATAAGCGCGAGTAAGTAATTCTGGAATATAAAAGCCAACCAACTTTCTGATTGTTTATATGGTACTACTTGTTGCGCTATTTCTATCCACCTCGGGATTACTCCAACTGCTAAGCCACTCGAGTCAGGCATCCAATTGATAAGTCCGATAATTAGCTGCTGCGCGACTCCTGCCACGATAAGAATGCCTATTCCTGAACCTACACCCCATTTCGTGACTACACCTTCCATATAATAGATCAGCATCCCACCGAAGAATACCTGCAAGAAGATTAAAAATGATATGAACTGTAAAGACACCCCTAACGGGTATGCTAGCCCGGGGTCTGGCTTATAAAAGCCAATGACATAGCTAAAACTTGCGAGAAACACGAAACAAAGAACGAGCAGTTTATGCAGGTTCAGATAAAACGCCTGATCCTTTGGATCGCTCAAGTCGAGCTTCCCTAGCTTAGGACCCGCTAAAATCTGTAAAATGAGTGAAGCACTTATGATCGGTAAAATTCCAACAGCACTAAGCGAGAACATTTCGCCTGCGAATACGGTACGCCACTGAACGAAGAGTTCCATTGATTCTGGGGATAGCCCGAAGAGCGGGATATTGCCCATAGCAAAATAAAGTATAAGTACAGCAGCAGTAAACATTAGCTTCGTCTTGAGCGGTACATGCCTCCTGGGACGTTCTACCATCGGGATCTTAGTTAAAACTAACGTTAACGCAGCCCTTATACCTTTCACTCTTGTCAGAAGCGCGCCAAGCAAAAGTATTAGCCCGAGCGTTAACGGATCTATCATACCATTCAATCTTATGCCGCGGTTAGCCGCCGCCGAAGAATCTACGCATTGTTGGGTACATCTCCATCATCTGCTCCGATGCCACGTCCTCATAGAGCCTGTATGCAATACTCACAGCCAGAAGTAAACCCGTTCCTGATGCCTGACCGAGTGTGCCGAACATATTTGAAAGCACGCATAACACGCCCAGGATAGCACCGCCCATCAATGCTATTTTCGGTATGTAGCCCTCCATCAGTTTCTCGATTGTTGCTTGACCTCTCCGATGCCCAGGTATTTGCAGCCCGGAATTATGTATCTGCGCTGCTACATCTTTGGGGCCCATACCAGTCGTATTAATCCAGAAAAGCGCGAATATCGCACCGCCTACGACCATAAAAATGAGGTCTATACTGAGCCTCGTGGCTATTTGCCAGCCGGCAATAGCCGGAGTTGAGATATGCACAAGAGAAGGAATCCAATCCCAGGGGCTATAAATCGGCTCGAGATAATACATCAATCCCGATACGGCATTCCCCTGTGCATCGTATGTCCCGAATAGGGTAATCCCCTTGCTCCAGAGCAACCTCCCAAAACCCTGTATGCTCGCCTGTAACGCACGTACAAGAATCATCGGAAGTACGCTTGCGTATAACAACTTAATTGGGAACCTACCACGTGCTCCTCGCGCCATCGAATGCGCTAATGGTATCTCTAAACGAGTACTCTCAAGGTACACAACGACAAAAAATACTACTATGGTTGAGATGAGTGCAATTAAGTTATTCTGAAATAGAAAAATCATTCCACCTTCCATCATTTCATATGTGGATACGTGCAACGGCGAGCCTGGCCAGAGTAACTGAAACCATCTTGGAATCACACCTACCGCCAATCCGCTTGTCGGGTCGGGTATCCAGCTAATGAGTCCGGTAATTACCTGTTGTGAGACTCCCGCGAGTATGAACAACGAAATACCTGATCCTATACCCCATTTTGACACTACCTCATCCATGAAGTATATAAGCATCCCCCCCGCGAATACCTGTAAGAACAGCATGAGCGAGATAATCTGCAATGATACACCGAGATGCGCGGCTATTGCAGGATCTGGCTTGTAAAAGCCAACGACATAAACCAGGCTAATAAAAACAGAGAATACGATAACGAGTAATTTCTGCAAGTTCTGATAAAACACCTGGTCTCGCGTGTTGCTCAGGTTTAAGTTTATTATCCCTGCACCGACCAGAAGCTGTAAAACAATGGAAGCATCCACGATTGGCATGATACCAAGCGCAGTAAGCGAGAACCGCTCTCCAGCAAATATGGCACGCCACTGACCGAAAAGGTCCATTGATTCGGGAGATAATCCGAATAGCGGGACATTACCCAATGCAAAGAAGAGCACAAGTATACCAACGGTCCAGGCTAACTTCGTCTTGAAGTGCACGTGCCAGCCCGGGCGTTCCACCATAGGGAACTTATTTAAAAACTGCGTAAATGTGTCTCTTAGATTTATCGCTTCCATCTATGCTAATTCACACCCCACTCGTCTGCTCTACCGTGCCACCTGCACTTTCTATCTTATCCTGCGCTAGTCGTGATATTTTATTCGCTTTGAGCATCATTTTCTTCGTTACCTTGCCCTTACCCAGAACTTTTTGTATGCCGAGAGGAGTTACATCAAGATAAATACCTTCTGCTTTCTCTTCCGCTTTGCCCTGCGCTATCAGCCCGGGCATTAGGTAATCCAATTCGCCTACGTTTATCGTCACATTATCCCCTGCACGTTCGTGCGAGGAATCGCTTTTATTCTTTCCCTTCCTTATGCCCTGTTTCAGAGACACCACGAAATGGTGCCCGAATGCACCCGCGCGACCAGCGCCGCCCTTGCTTCCTTTGCCCCTTCTCTTCTTAGCGGAACCGCCACCGCAAGTCCTTGTCCCCCTTATCCTCTTCACCCTCTTCTTCATTTCTGCTTCCCTTCTCTCCGCAAATAGGTTCTATATATTATATACCTTACTTTTTATACACACAATAGTAGTTAAGTTGCTATAAATCGGAGATCAAAAAAAAGATGATAGAGGGAGTAGAGATAAGAGTAGAAAATGTGGTTGCGAATGCACGGATTGCTGAGGAATTAGACCTACAATATATTGAATCGAAGTTAGAAGCAGCAGTATTCACGAAGAAGAAGTTTCCAGGGCTGGTCTATCGGACGAAAGAGCCGAAGTCCGCTTTTCTTATCTTTCGTTCCGGGAAAGTGGTGTGTACAGGGTCAAAGACGGAAGCGAATGTGCGGGTAGTAATGGACCGGCTTTCCACCGACCTCCGAAGTTTAGGGATAGAGGTGGCAGAGCATCCTGAATTTAAAGTACAGAACATCGTTGCTTCCGCCAATATAGGCAAAGAACTCAACCTTGGGGCTATCGTAGTAGGGTTAGAGCTTGAGGGAATGGAGTACGAGCCAGAGGTTTTTCCGGGTTTAGTGTATCGAATAAAGGATCCAAAAAGTGCTATACTGATATTCAGTTCTGGGCGGCTGGTCATAACGGGCGGGAAGACGATAGAGGATTGTGAAACGTCTGTGAAAATCTTACTGGAGAAATTAAGGTCCTTAGAACTGTATTGAAACGGAATTCGCGGGAGTGCTGTCCACGTTTGAGCCGAAGATATTGGCTTTTTGCTGTAATTGGGTTCTTACGTTGGTGCAGACCTTGCGTGTGTATCCTATTTAGTAGAGAAGGACCCATCAATTGGTGGCACAGGCTAGCACGTTTTGAGCGGCTATTTACGGAACGAGAGCGCGATTAGCTTCTTAGAATCCCGTGTAATTGCTTGTGGCAACAAAAAAACAAATTGCCTTGGAATGTCACGCTAAAGGCATTGCACTTTTATAAATGTCTTTTCATATTGGTTTATAGTATACCACATAAGAAAGCGGGGTAGGGTAGTTAGGAGATCCCGTCGGGCTCATAACCCGGAGACCGGTGGTTCGAATCCACCCCCCGCTATCGCTCGTTTCCAGGCACATAAAAATAAAGAAAAATGAGGGTTAATTCCGATTTACATATACATTCGAATTATTCGGCTGCTACTTCCCCACGAATGGATTTACCCACACTAGCTAAGGAAGCCGCAAGGAAAGGGATACAGTTGCTCGGCACGGGTGACTGTTTACACCCCAAATGGTTAAGCGGGATAAAGGACCTGGACGAAAAAGACGGTATTTTCTATTTTAAAGGTAAAGAAGACGGTACTAATTTTGTGCTCACCGTAGAGGTGGAAGACAATAAGCGAGTGCATCATTTACTTATATTACCGTCTATCGCGAAGGCCGAGCAATTGTACGAGTCGTTTAGGAGCTATTCTACGGATATTGATTCTGATGGTCGCCCTTCACTGAGATTGAGCGGCGCGAAAATCGCGGAACATGCGAAGGATGCAGAAGCACTTATAGGTCCTTGTCATGCGTTCACACCCTGGACTGCGTTATACGCTTATCATAATTCGCTGGTGGAGTGTTATGGCGATATGAGCAGCTATGTGTCCTTTGTGGAGTTGGGTTTGAGTGCTGATTCGTCTTATGCAGATAAGATAAGTGAATTGCACGGTCTCACGTTTTTGACTAACTCGGATGCACATTCGCCGTACCCTATCCGGCTAGCACGTGAGTTCAACCGTTTTCAGATGGATAGCATGTCTTTTGAAGACTTGAAAGCGGCGATAGAACGAAGAAACGGTAGGAAGCCTGTGCTCAACGTTGGCCTGCCGCCGAAGGAGGGCAAGTATAACGAAAGTGCGTGCATCAGATGCTATAAGCATTATTCGCTACGCGAGGCGACAATACGGAAATGGCGATGCGAATGTAAGGGCATGATAAAGAAAGGTGTGCGGGATAGAGTAAATGAGCTTGCGGATTGCGATGGTACACCGCCAGAGCATAGACCGCCTTATATGCACTTGATACCGTTGGCAGAGATAATCGGCTTGGCGGTGCAAAAGTCCGCGAGTTCAAAGACTGTAACAGGGATATGGGAATCACTATTAGCAGAATTTGGCACGGAAGTTAACGTGTTGGTGGATGCGGCTATGGATGAACTCCAATCCGCGAATCGGGATGCGCGTGTGGTAGATGCGATAAGCGCATTTAGAGCAGGTAAAATATCCATAATTCCGGGTGGCGGCGGTAAATATGGCGTTATTGCGTTGAGCCCCGAAGGGCGTGAAGATGCGGAAGAAGAAGAGCACGAAAGAGAGCAGAAAGGACAGCGTTCTTTGTTTGATTTTTGAGGGCTAACTCACTTCGCTACCGTCATTATTCGCATTTGAATAGCTCACCAAAGCACGTACATGCCGCTCAGTAAAGAATTCGCGTGTAGAATCCGCGAGTGCCTTTGCCCTATTCTCGCCTTTTACTATTGCATACGTGGCGGGACCAAAAGAGGACATGCCATATCCCAACGCATGCGCATCGAAGAATTGGAAAAGTTCTTTTATTACATCATGCTGAAGCTCTGTCTCTATCCGCTTGAACCCTATCCGCTGCAGCATGGTTAAAGATTCAGCAAAAGTGTGTATGTCGTTTTCAAGCACAGAAGGCAGAATCCGCATAAGCACTATCCTGCATATCTTCGCCACTTCCTCACGTTCTACCGGGCAGTACCGCTTGAATATACCTATCTCTTCGAGGCCATGCGCACCCCGCTTCACTTCTGGTATCGCAACGACAAAGAACCAATCTTCGGGCAGAGGCTGCTGAAACAGAACCGGTGGTGGCGGAAACTTAGCAGCCGAAGAAGGCAAGAAACTAGTTTTTTGTACTTCATTTTCATGTCCTTTCGCGCTATCTGCACTCGCCAGCCGGAACAAATGACCTCCGTCTAAGATGAAACCACCGTTCTCAAAAGCAGCCGTACCGATACCGGACGTGCCGCCACGACCCACCAGTTTCGCTAAATCCAGTGCGTGGTAGTTTCGGTTTTCCAGGACGGAAATAGCTTTTGCTACACTTAACGACAGTTGTGTCCGTGAGCCAAGACCCACATGCGATGGCAATTCCTTCAATATATTCACACGGTAATTACCTCTTAGCGCGGGTTGTGTTCTTTCTTTTAGCCGTTCTAATACAGTAACAATTTCTTCGGTATTCGCTCTCTTCTCTGTCTCTTTATCAACTGCCGATACTTCTATCTTCAAAAAAGGCTCTTTCAATGCTACGCCTATACCGCCATCTACTCGTCCAAGCTCACCGTTCATGTCTATAAGGGCAATGTGGAGCCTGCTTGGTGAAGTTACAATGACGCTCATTCTCTCTACTGTTATCTATGCGACTCATTTATATTTTATGCTGATATTCAAACAAAATGCAAAGTAATAGAGTGTAAGTTTATGGTGACGGCATGAAAGACCAGATTAGGACTGCGATAACAATACTAAAAAACGGTGGCACGTTAATTTACCCGACTGAAACGTTATATGGCTTGGGTGCCGATGCGTTATCAGAAGAAGCGGTCAGGAAAGTGTATAGTATAAAGATCAGAGCTTTATCCCAGCCGCTTTCTCTTGCTGTTTCCTCGTTTGAGATGTTGCATGAAGTTGCGTACGTGGACCACGCGTATTTAGGTATCCTGAAAGAGTTGCTGCCAGGGCCCGTTACGGTATTGTTACGGAAAAAGGCGATTGTTCCTGACATTTTAACTGCGGGGTCCGACCTCGTGGGCATACGGTTTCCGGATAACGAAATAGCACTAAGTATAATAAAAAAGGCAGGACCTATAACGTCCACAAGTGCTAATGTCTCAGGAAAAAAGCCACCTACTTGTGTAGAAGAAGTAGCAGAAGAAGTAGCGAAAAAAGCAGATATTACTATAAATGGTGGTAGGTGTAAGTATAGTATGCCATCTACTGTGGTGGTGATGTCGCGAGAAGCGAAGGAGATAAAAATTTTAAGAGAAGGAGCAGAATATGACAGAGTATTGCACGTCTTGCAGGGTAAAGCTGCTGGGAGAAGGCTACACGGCATTTTCATGTCCTAACTGTGGACAGGTTGAGATAGGTAGGTGTGCGAAGTGCCGTAAGCAAAGTAATTTATACAGGTGTGAGGAATGTGGATTCATAGGACCTTGAACGATAACAGGAGAAAAGAGAAAAATGAGATGGCACGGCAAATCAAAGCGTAAATACACGGGTGGAAGACTGCACTATAGCAGACGGAAGAAAGCATTTGAGGCTGGGCGACCGGCGACCGATACTGTTATCGGGACAGAACGCAGAAAGAAGGTAAGAACAATGGGCGGGAACATAAAGTTCCGGCTGTTACGCTGTGAATTTGCAAATGTTTCGGACCCGAAAAGCGGTGTAACGAAACAGTCGAGGATCGTGACAGTGAAAAGTAATACAGCGAATACGTTCTTCGTCCGGCGGAATATAACAACCAAGGGCGCGGTTATCGAGACAGACCTCGGCGATGCTATGGTTACAAGCCGACCGGGTCGTGATGGGATTGTGAATGCGAAGTTGATTTGATCTTTAAACTTAGATGTCTCTCTTGTTGTAGAACAGTTAAATCCGCTCGTGGAAGAGGGTTTTGGGATACAAAGAGAAGAAGTTGAGTGACGGGACGGTTGGATGAAGGAATAGAGGTGCTAAAGACGGTGCCCTGACCGAAAAGCTTTTAGTGTAATCATAAGAATTGTTGAGGTGATGGGGATGCTACGCGGCGGTTCATGTCTTGGTAAAAAGTTTGGCACGCCTTTTCGGCTATTCTACCCTTTCCAGCACTTTATTGTTGCTCTCACCACGGCTGCGGGTGCCCCCTATGCGACTGCGGGGATTTCAATTCTTCTGGGGATCCGCTTCATGCAGCGATGAATAACGCAACCTCCGGCGATACTATTTGTGTGGAGTGCGGTACGTAAGTCTTTGTATAAACAAAGATATTTTAACCTTCCGCTCTAAGAACGGTACTGCTAACGCCACTGGCGACTATGCCTCTGCAATCGGTAACAATTAATGTAAACATTTCTGGCTTCACCGTAGAAAACGCAACTTCAAATCTCGGATGGTCCAGGGGCAACGAAAACAACTCGCAGAAAGGTATCACATTGAACAAACACCAAATGCAGCTACAGCAAATTGGTTCAGGACAACGGAAACAGCGGCTTCCACAGCAGCACGGGCAATACCTGTCAACACAACGAGTTCATATCTATGCGTACCCATCCCGAAGCTTCCACACTCAGGAATAAAGAACGAAAAGTTTAACGCAAGAGTTATTTAGACTTTGTACCTCTTCACGAGGCAGGGAGTGGTGGGTTTTTAGTAAAAGCCATCCGGATTAATGAACATTAGTTATATGCTTCAATATTCATTTATTATACATAGGGTGATGATATGAACATTATTCTTGGCGTGCCCTACGAGGCAGCGATAAAGAGGATTATTGAGAAAGGTTATGCCGGAAACCAGACCGAGGTAATAAGGCAGGCGATTCTGGCGTATGAGCGGATGCTTGAGGAAGAAGAGCTCATGCTGGTACACAAAGCAGTTCAGATTGAGCGGGAAGAAATAGAGGCGGGCAGAGTCAAAACCCACTCTTTTGAGGACATAACGAAGATACTCAAGTAGTAAAGTAATTATGATACTTATTTTTTCGGATTCTGCCAAAAAGGAGCTGGAGAATCTGCCGCAAGACCTGAAGACTGTATACCGTAAACATCTGGAGAAGATACAGTCTATGCCCCCACGCAAGCACATGAAACATGGCATACCCTTCCACGTAGAAAACGTAACCAAACAGGCAAGAATAATCTACGACCTCAAAGGAGACAAAACATATATACTGCATTGTTTCAAGAGCCACAAAGAATACGAGCGGTGGTACAAATCATACAAATGAATATTCTTTAGCATTTATTAAGCGGCTACTGTAAGCAAGCGAAACAGCAACACAAAAACTTTTATTCTTACAGTACACACGTAAAAGGTAATAACCGATGTACAAATTAGTAGGCACAATTTCGGGTGAAGTGGGGCTGCACGAATTTGATTTTGTCGTGACCAGTGATATAAAAAGAAACGAGTATTTAAAGGTCTGGAACGAATTAGACGGCTGGGTTTTGGGGCGGGTAGATTCAATAGTGGATGTGGACGAAAAGACGGCTACCGCGGAGATCATAGGCTATAAAGACGAAAGAGGTTTTTTAATGCAGCCAAAGAGCACACTCGCGCGCGATACGAAAGTGTTCAAAGCGGACCAGGCATTCATCATCGAGATTTTGGGACTGAAATTAGGCGGCATCTACTTAGGTATGCTAGAAGGCCGCAATATACAGGTATATCTAAAGAAGGAGGAACTTATCCAGAAACACTGCAGCATATTAGCGAAGACGGGCAGTGGGAAGTCATATACCGCCGGCGTGCTGATAGAGGAGCTGCTTGATAAGAACATTCCATTGCTTATAATTGACCCGCACGGAGAATACCTTACGTTGAAATACGAGAACAAGAGCGAAGAAGAACGGAAACAGATGGAAAAATATGGCATCACACCGAAAGGGTGTGCCTCAAAAGTGGTTATTTATACGCCGTCTAATTTCTCGATAAATCCCGCGGCCGACAAGTTGTTCCGTCTAGATGGCGTAAACCTGAGCGTGAAGGAGTTATATGACATGTTCCCGCTTACGGATGCGCAATTAGGTATTTTATACCAGTGTATAAACGAAATAAAAGCGGGGAAGGAGTTTTATACGGTCGAAGATATAATTAAAGCAGTATCAGAGAGCAAGAGCAGTGCCAAGTGGCGAATTGTGCACTTTCTGGAACGAATCCGGGAGACCGGTATTTTATCTGACAGCCCTACACGTATAGAAGAGCTGGTGCAGGTAAATAAAGCGTCAATAATAGATATGAAAGGTGCGGACCCGAAGTTGCAGCAAATGATCGTTTACCGTATCTGCAAAGAGGTATTCGAAGGCCGGAAGATGGGTAAGATACCACCGTTTATGCTCGTTGTAGAGGAAGCGCACAATTTCTGTCCCGAACGAGGTTTCGAGAAATCCGTCAGCTCTAATATATTACGAACTATCGCTTCAGAAGGTCGTAAATTCGGGCTCGGGCTGCTGGTCATATCGCAGCGACCGGCACGGGTGGATAAGAACGTTATTTCGCAGTGTAATACGCAGATAATACTGCGTGTGACGAATCCAAACGACATCAGAGCGTTGAGTCAGGGTCTGGAGTTCATGAGTAGTGAGATGGAGGAAGAGATCAAAAGGATACCGCAGGGTGTTGCTCTGCTTTCGAGTACGAGCATAGAGATGCCTATACTTGTTGATATTCGTGTGCGCAAGAGTGAACACGGTGGTAGAGCTGCGGTGATGGAAACGGTGGAGAAGAAGAAAGCGCCGAAGAATGAAGTGCAGGACGTAATCAAAGAGAAGGAAGGTAAAAAGGGTATGCTTGCACGGTTGTTGGGGGAATGAAGGACAAAACATTTATCTTTAAAAATTGTCAATCATTTATGTACCTCTAATAAATGAAGATGAGAAGCATGAAAGATGAATAAGAAAGGTGCGCGTAAGGAAAAGAGAGAAAAGCATAAGAAAACGGAAGTGAGTTTGGACGAATTTAAGGAAGTTTTGAAGATATTTAAGTCCTTGCTCAACGACGGGGACATAAAGTTAGAATTTTTCCCATTTGGTTATAGCACGGCTATAGAAGTGGATCGCTTGGATGATGCGCTAGCTTCATCAGAACTAGATAAAGAAACTTTTGAGGCTGGAGGGAAAGAATGTATCCATTATTTAGATGCTACATTAAGAGACAAAGAAAAGAGATTTCTTAAGCGATATACCGAAGATGAAAGAGAAGAAATAGAACAGAAATGCGAGATAATAAAGAAAGAACTAATAACGGAAGAACTGGTTGAAAACTTTCTTTTCCAAACCACATGTAAAAATTATTTATTGGACGATTTCGATTGGGAAATGATAGAGCATCGAGGAAAGGAGGAAGAAGAATACTTCTCTACGGTAATGATGCAGTTCAAATTAAGAAATCCATCTAAGGAATTTTCAAGACCAACACTACCAATAGGAGTAGGGCGTGAATCCATTAGTTTCGAATGCAGGAAAGGGAATATAGAAGAATTGATAGAAGAGCTGGAAAAAATCAAAAAGAGGTTTGAAAAATGGGCAGAATGAGGCAAGAAGAGTATCTACGTTTTAAAAAGGATAATACTGTTTCATTGGACAAAAACCTAGAATATGTCATTTATCGCGAATATAAAGAGGTTAGATTTCCTGTTGATGACAAAACAAAAGAAGCATTTTTAAGCGGAGTGAGTTTTGAGGAAATCTGCGAAGAGTGGGATGAAAGTAGCTCACCGTCCTTTACTGTGAATCAAAAAACCACTCCTTTGACCCCTGCATATATAAAGACCTTGGACCTAATTTTGGATTTAGAAGGTTTAATCGAAGACGTAAAAGAAAACTTTGATGACATAAGGGACAGGCAAATATTCTTCTTTGAATTTAAGGAGAAATTGAACGAATTGTGGAAGATAAGCAAGGGCGACATGAAAAAAACCGCACTCAGATTGGAATACGCCATTAAAAACATAAAATCAGAGAGACTGGAAGAAAAGCAGGTAGCTGCGCTAACAGAGGCAATAGAAGTTTTGGAGAAAAAAGGTGGAAAAGGTAAAGAAGAAATTAAAAAAATATTGTTAGATGTAGGGATATTCACAGTTCCAAAAATAGAGGGTTTAGCCGAGTTATATGCTGATGAGTACTGACAAGTTATTTCTGGAGACAACAATACAAATAGAAAGGATTTTTGGAAGAAAGAAGGAAGAAATTGTCAAATTTTTGAGCGATAAAGAAGCCCTGTCCTCTAATTATGTGCTAATGGAATTCAAAAGAACTATGTTAAAAGATTGTATATCCCTATATTCGTTTCTAAAAGAGGAAAAGGATTTGGAGGGCACTTTGATGAGGCTCTCTGAACTAAGGGTTTATGAACATAGAACTGCCGTAAGAATTAGTAAAATTCTATCTAGGTTGAGCGATAGTAATACCTTAGAATACGAAAAAGTGCTAACTAAATTGGAAGACCTCATAGAAAGCGAATTACTTGAAGAGTTCTTTTACAGAGTGAACCTTATAGATGAAACAAAATGCGGATTGGCAAATGAGGAAGTGCATAAGAACGAGACTTATTCCTTGAATCTAAGCTGTAAAAGGGAAGAAAAGAAATGCGAAATAGAGGCTTTTGTTCTGAAAAATGAAGAGAGCTTTAGGAAATTGCTAAACGAGTTACAAACGAACGAGGAATTTGAGGGTGTTTGCAACGTTATAAAAGAGATTTTTAAAGATTGCAAAAAAGCGAGAGGGAGAAAGAATTGTTGGAAATTAGGTGACTGTATAATTTCGCTCGAAGCGCCGAAAGGCTATAAGATTTTTACAACAGACCATCATTATAAGCAAATTTGTAATTCTCTTGAGAAGGAGATTTTATTGCTACAAGATTTAAAACATGCCACAACCCATCATTTTTGAGGTAACGAACATGACATCATCAATACAGAACCGAAAATACGCGACTGAAATAACAGCGGCTAATGAAGGAGAACGAGTGAGCATCGCGGGCTGGGTGCACGAGAAGCGGGACCTTGGCGGCGTCTTCTTCCTCATCGTGCGAGACCGGAGCGGCTTTGCTCAGGTTACGCTGCTCCGTAAAAAGACCGAAAAAGATC
>QENJ01000008.1:0-2458 GCA_013374505.1 Candidatus Methanophagaceae archaeon | reverse complement strand
CTGTTTGAACGTGTGAAACGAGTGCCGCGGGAATCCGTGGTAGCAATAGAAGGCGAAGTAAAGCGCGAGCAAAAAGCACCGAATGGCTATGAGATATTACCTGCACGAGTGGAAGTGCTGAGCGAGGCATCGCAGGTTTTACCGCTGGACACCACGGGCAAAGTCGGTGCAGAGCTGGATACGAAATTGGATGCACGATTCATGGACTTGAGAACCGAGAGGACAAAGCATATATTCGCATTTCTTTTCTTCCCTTTTACAGCTTAGATACGGGATTTCCTGGATGAGCGCGGGTTTATAGAATTAAACACGCCGAAGATCGTGAGTGCCGCGACAGAAGGCGGGACCGCGCTATTCCCAATATCGTATTTTGAACGAGAAGCGTTCTTAAACCAGAGTCCACAGTTGTACAAACAGATGCTTATGGCGTCCGGGTTTGACCGCGTGTATGAAATCGCACCGATATTCCGCGCGGAGGAGCATGACACCACGAAACACCTGAACGAAGCGACTTCGATAGATGTAGAAGTGGCGTTTGAGGACCATGAGTACGTGATGACGCTATTAGAAGAGCTTATTGCGGTTGCATATACAAATGTAGTGGATTATCCGGGTTTAGCAAAGCTGGATTTGAACCTGGAAGTGCCGAAGGTGCCGTTCAGACGTATAACATATGACGAAGCGATAGAACTAATTTCTGGCGCGGGCGAGGAGATAGTATGGGGCGAAGACATCGGCACTTCTGCGGAGCATACCCTGGGCAAGATAATAGGCGAACTCTATTTTATCACGGATTGGCCATGTGCGATAAAGCCGTTTTATGCGCAGCCCGCGGGAGAGGGAAAAGACACCTGCAATGCGTTTGACCTGATGCACCCAAGATTAGAGCTCTCTTCTGGCTCGCAACGTGTACATTCATACGAATTGTTGAAGCAGCAGATAGAATCAAAAGGTTTGAGTGCCGATAGCTTTGAGTTTTATCTTGATGCGTTCCGCTATGGTATGCCGCCACATGCCGGTTGGGGGCTTGGTGCGGAAAGACTGTTGATGTGCATGTTAGAGATAGGAAACATAAGAGAAGTGGTGCTTTTTCCTCGCGATAGAAAAAGGCTGGTGCCATGATGCGTGCGAAAGGAAAAAACCAAAAAATTTATATATAGATTGTAACAGAATATTCAGCAGGGGTGAGAAAGGTATGGCGACTGAAGCTGAAGCTGATGAAGAAAAAGTAAAAGAAGCAGAAGAAGTAGAAGAAGTAAAAGAGGCTGCAGAAGTAAAAGACGCAGGAAAGGCTAAGGATACAAAGAAGCCTGGAACAAAAACGGAAGAAGCGACAAGGCGCGTGATGGAATCAATAAAAGACTCGGTTGAGAAATCACTTTTAGGCCAGATAGAAGAGAAAGAGGTGGACGTGATTCCGGAAGCGTTAGTGATAGGGGGCGGAATAGCGGGGATGTATGCCGCATTGGACATTGCGGATGCGGGATTCAAGGTGCATCTGGTGGAAAGATTACCTTCCATTGGTGGACACATGGCACAGCTCGATAAGACATTCCCAACACTCGATTGTTCCGCATGTATTCTAACGCCACGACTGGTGGATGTAGGTGCGCACCCAAACATAAACCTGATGAGTTATTCAGAAGTAGTAGGTGTGGAAGGGTCGATAGGAAATTTCAAAGTGAAGGTACTGAAGAAGGCGCGATTTGTAGAAGAGGATACATGTACCGGTTGTTCCACGTGCGAAGAAGTTTGTAGATTGAAGGGCAGGTTTCCAAACGAGTTTGATGTTGGATTGATGAAGAGAGCGCCAATATATAGGCCATTTCCATTTGCAATTCCCGCTATTTATACTGTGGATGCCGAGACTTGTTTGATGCAAAAGAAGGGTAAATGTGGAAAAGCAACGCTTGAAAGCACAGTAGAAGCGGTAAAGAAGAAGGAGCGAGGTGAAGAAGTAACAAAGAATGAAGCGCCTCCCTGTGTTATAGCATGTGACACCCTTTCGATACGCCATGATATGCAGGATGAGATAGTGGAGCTAAATGTAGGTGGGATAATAGTAGCAACAGGTTATGACATCATTGAGCCGGAATGTATGCCGGAATACAAGTATGGTGTGTATCCAAACATAGTTAATGGCCTGGAGTTCGAACGTTACTCATCTGCGAGCGGGCCCACAATGGGTAGGATATTGGTAGGAGATCTACCAGAGCCAAAAGATGCGGTCTTCCTGTCTTGTGTTGGTTCGCGAAACTCGCAGACTGGGTACGAATATTGCTCTCGTGTATGCTGCATGTACTTAGCGAAACAGGCGCATTTACTACAGGAGAAAGTCCCGGACTGCAACATAACCGTTTTATATCAAGACGTGCGGGCATTTGGAAAAGGGTTCGAGGAATTCTATGACCGGGTGAAGGGCGAAGGGCTCAGCTATCGCAGGGGGCTTGCATCCGAG
>QENJ01000053.1 GCA_013374505.1 Candidatus Methanophagaceae archaeon | reverse complement strand
AAATAGGCGCTGATGAGTTTAAGGTGACGCTTACGAAGCGTTTATCGCCGAAGACCGTGGAAGCGATAGTGGAAGCGTTACCAATAGAGTCAGAAGCGAAGAAATGGGGTGATGAAATATATTTCGATGTTCCTGTGGACATGGCAGAAGAGAACGCAAAGGAAATTGTAAGCAAAGGCGACATCGGGTATTGGCCTACTGGGAACGCACTCTGCATTTTTTACGGGAAGACGCCTATAAGCGAATCCGAAACGGAAATACGACCCGCTTCCGCGGTTAATATCGTGGGTAGTTTAGAAGAGCCTGATCGGCTGAAAATGATTAATCTAAAGACGGGCGAAAAAATCAGGATTGTTATTGATGGATGAACCAACTTAGTTACCCTAAGATGTTTCGGGTTGTCCATAACTGCTTTTTGCTGGGATGGTGATATGAAGAGTTGTTTAGGGGGTGAAAACCGAGATGGTAGAATGCGAGATATGTGGAAAGGAAACCGCGGATCCAAAGGAATATGGCGGTAAAAAACTGTGCAACGATTGTTATGTCAATGTGGGGCGATTTTATTGCAGATGCCAGGGTTCATGTTGGTGAGTCAACGAGCTTGGGAAAAACGAATGAGAAGATGTTGCGCATTGCGAAATAGTAGTTTTTATAGTGATAGCAATTATGAACGGATGTTGAACGTTTCTGAGACAGGAGGAGCTATAGAAGGTAGATGACTAAAAAGGCATTGCTGCTTTTGGGATGTCCGGAAGTACCAGTTCAGACGAGTATTGCACTATACCTTGCGAGCCGATTAAAAACCGCCGGACTGGATGTATTCATTGCGGGAACAGACGCCGCGCTCAAGCTACTGAAAGTCGCGGACCCAGAAGGGCATTACGTGGATGTCGAGAAGATGATAATACTGGATACTTGTATCGCAGCACTCGCCGAAGAGCGGATAGAATTCGAGTTGTGCACCGTTTTCGTGCATAACGATGCCGGGATTTCGTATCTTGCTACTATCCAGAGCATGTCAAACGCAAAACTATTCGCAATTCTTTTTGGACATAATGTTGAGGCACTCACGAAGCGGATCGAGTTCAAATGTGAGATGCTCGTGGCCAAAGCTGTTCATAACCCTATTCCACTGAAGAATAAGGTAGATATTATGATAAAAGAGGTGAAAAGATGGGCTGTATCGAATTGATGGACTATGAGATAGTACTATCGAATATTTCGTTTAAAGAAGGTCGGGATTATATAAAGAGTAATATAAAAGAGGTTTACGAAGTCAAACCCGGGTATAAATTATTCGACATTTATTTGATTGGTATTCCACCGATATTAGTCGGAATAGAAGGTGACCACGTAATATTTCCGTATATAAAGCCATGTCATGGGGCTTTCGTGTTGAAGATAAAAGGCGGAGAAGAGCTTGAAAGATTGAGGGCCGTCTAAAGGAATCATCCCGAAATTAACGTTTCATTGTTAACGTATAACTTCTATCGTGTTTGTTTAGCTAACCACAGATTACACAGATTTTCACGAGAAGAGAATACTCTGGATTAGGCTTACGTACACCATTGGTTTTTTATCCCCTGTTAACCCAAAAATCTTGTGTTAAACTCGTAAAATCTCGTGGTTTTTTACCCCTGCTATACAAATACACTTCTATCTATTCAGGACGCAGATTTAGACGTATTTACACGGATTTGAGTTCTTCTGTGTTGTATATAAAGTATATTTTTCTGCTACAGAGTACAGCGAGTTATTTTCTCTCTGTAGCCTCTGTGGCCATCATTTCTGAATTTTTCTTGTGAAGCGAGAGACTATCCGTTCCGTTTGTGTATATATATTCATCCGTTCGTCCCGCACAAATCCGATAATACACAACCCGGTCTTTGCCGCGAGTTCAATCGCCAAACTCGTGGTAGCACTTCTTGACGCTAACACCGGAATATTCGCTACTGAACACTTCAATACCAGTTCGGACGATATCCTGCTGGTGCAAGCCACAAAAGTCGTTTCTAGGTCTATATTTCTTGTTAATCCGAAGCCTATAACCTTATCCAACGCGTTATGCCTGCCTATATCTTCAGATACGCATATTTTACCTTTTCCGTCGAATAGTCCAACTACATGCACACCACCCGTAGCTTTATGCAACTTGGAATCCAATATGGTGTTGACCGCATCAAATATAGCGTCTGCATCAAGCTGCAACTCAGACCTTATCGCGGGTAGGTTCGATTTGTCCAGGAATGACCGTTTTTGGGGCGTTACGGTAAAAGGCTGGTTTAGTTTCACGGTTGCGATATTATCCGCGACCTGCAATGATTCGAGCTCTTCAAGCTGGTTTATAACATTTTCGGTGAATAAAAAGCCGATGACAAACTCTTTTGTCATTTGCGGGCTTAAAGTAGTAGTGACAAAGTGGCTGCCGTTGATGAAGATGGATAAAGGCACTTCTGCTACTACTTTGTCTTTTGATTCCGAGATGCGTTCCCGGTTCAGGTAGATGCAATTGTGTTCTTTTAGCATAGGTCTTTTGTTTCAAAAAGAATGCTTTACTAATAACTTTTTGGCAGTGGTAACTGTAGAGTCCCGGAATTATTTTGTCAAGAAACTTCACCTCAACTTATGGCGAAACTAACAGATAAAAAGATCAAATGGGCAGTTGAGCAGGTAATAAACAAAGCTGAAAGCACGGAGTTGGTTGCAGCGATGTATGGTGTCTCAAGGAGAAGATTACAGCAATTGGTGAAGTGTTATATGGAAACGGGGGCCTATGCTAGATAAGAAAAGAAGACCAAAAACACATCTTAGCGATGATGAGAAGCGGAATAATCCGCAAACGAACGGTAAGATCGAGCGGTGGTTTCAGGAGTACAGAAGGCATAGGTAGAGGTTTGATACGGCTTATGCGTTTGCTGAGTGGCACAATAACCGTGTCCATGGGGCACTTGATCTGGAATACTTTGAAACTCCGAATGAGGCTTTTATCTGGAAAATGAGGTCTGAGAACACGCTTGGAATGTTCTTCGAGAGGTGTGAAAGGGAGGTAAGATTATGTATAAGAAATGTCTTATGAATAGTAAGCGAAATAATATCAGGACTCAACATTCTTTCTTGAATGAAAAACAGCAACCATTGGTTGCAGAAATTAGCTGGAGCAGATGGAGGTATGAGTGAAGAAAACATCACATTAAAGGAGCAGGCATCCATAGATACCTCATACAAGAGCATAAAAGCGATAATAGAAAAAGCACGTAGCTCTGCTTACCATGCTGTTAATTTTGCTATGGTTCACGCTTACTGGGGTATAGGCAGAATTATCGTTGAGGAAGAGCAAAAAGGGGCTGAGAGGGCTAAATATGGAAAGGCACTGATTAATGAAGTTTCCAGAAGGCTTACACGAGATTATGGGCGAGGGTTCACAGAGAGGAATCTCTGGTACATGAGGGATTTTTATCAGACTTTTCCAAAAGTGAACGCACTGCGTGCAGAATTGACATGGACTCATTACCGCCTTCTTTTGAAAGTAGAGAAAGAAGAAGCGAGGAACTTTTACATGTTAGAGGCGATTGAAAATCGCTGGAGCACTCGGGAACTGGAACGGCAGATTAACTCACTTCTATATGAGAGGCTCAGGACATCGGGCAGATGGATTTTTATGTGCGCTACTTCGAGAAAGAGGAGAGACTGGAAAGTGACAATCCCACTATCGGTTTGATTCTTTGTAGTGATAAGAACGAAACGATGGTAAGGTATACGCTGCTTGAGGACAGTAAGCAGATATTCGCGTCTAAGTATAAGTTGTATCTGCCGACTGAGGATGAGCGGAAAAAGGAATTGGAGCGAGAGAGGGAGATGCTGGAGATGGAAAGGCGGTTGGGATGGAATACGGAATGACGGAGGTGGTGAAGGAGGGGTGGAGAAAGGTGAGGTTTTCGGACTTTGTGATTACTAACCCTAAAATATCACTTGAAAAGGGTAAAGAATACCCATTCACAGAAATGGAAGAACTATCTCCCGGTAACAGATATGTTTCTTCTATGAGGAAAAGAATGTCTAAAGGAGGTGGTTCAAAGTTTATGATGGGTGATGTCTTATTTGCCAGAATAACTCCTTCTCTGGGAAATGGTAAAATCGTACAGGTAAAGGATACTGCCATTAAAGGTTTTGGTTCAACGGAATTTTTTGTTTTTAGACATAGAGACGGATTTTCGGATAGTTCCTTTATTTATTATTTGTCAGTTTCAGACATAAATAGGAAAACAGCAGAAAAATCTATGTTTGGTGTATCAGGGCGCCAAAGAGCAGATTTAAAAGTAGTGCAAGATTTAGAGATTGAAGTCCCTCCGCTCAATATTCAGCGCAAAATCGCAGCTATTCTCTCGGCTTATGATGACCTTATTGAGAACAATACCCGCCGCATTCAGATTTTAGAAGAGATGGCACAGATCATTTACAAAGAATGGTTTGTTAAATTTCGCTTTCCCGGACACGAGAAAGCGAAAATGGTGTATTCGGAATTGGGGAAGATACTAGATGGGTGGGAAGTGAAGAGGTTTGGAGGTGTGTGCAACATTGTGATGGGGCAATCACCAAAGTCCGAGTTTTACAATGATACGGGCGATGGTTTACCATTTCATCAAGGCGTAACAAACTTTGGCGACAGAGTCCCAATAGACCGTATGTATTGCACGGTACAGAACCGTATTGCTGAAGCGGGGGACATTCTCTTCAGCGGTCTATGCAAGATGACCAAATAGCAACTTCATCATGGATCAAACGACATATAACTAATCGAAAAGCTTTTATTACTCTGAAACTCAGGTTATAAACATGTCATTAAAGAATATCCCATTAGCGAAGAGGGATTTTGAGGAATTACAGTTGGAAGAATTAATTAAAAAATGCGATAGGAAAGAGTGCGACCGTTATTTCCTCATATTCTTTGATAAGGCGCATGAAGCAGAGGCAGCAGGTGAAACTAAGACAGAAGAAGTATTCACCCTGTTGGGTTATGCCGCTTCAATGATGTTGAAGCCAAGCTCACCTACAGAGCCAGTCACTCCACTGTTCGTAATGCATGGCCCACGAAGTGCCATCATAGATGATTTTAGTGAAGATCATTTAAAGTTTTTTGGTGAGATTGTTTTTGACATTTTAGATCCAGAACTCCGAGCCAGAATTGCAGACATATTATGGGTAAAAAAGAGAGATTTTCGTGCGGCAGAGTTGGCGATAGCCGCCTATTTAGAGACGGCTACCATCTTGGAGGATCCCGTTCAGTGGTCTGCTTGTGCAAAAAGAATTGAGCGAGCAGTTCGCTTGGCAGCTTTACTTGGGAGAAAAGCAGGGCATTTAAATAAGGTCATTTCACATATAGAAACCGTGCTGGATAAATATAACGGAGAAGACCCAAAATTTCTATCAGAACGTCTGATGGGTCTTCTATTGGAATTTCAGCGAGATGATAGCGCGAAATATTCAGCTCTTTCTGAAAAACTGGCAAAACGTGCCGAGTCGGATGGTGACTGGCACCGTGCCAGAAGATATTGGGAAACAAAGGCACATTGGCACAAATTGGCAAAAGATGCCGACAATGAAAGGACTGCGCAAATAAAGGTAGCAGAAACGTATGTTAATGCAGCAAAAGTAGAAGCAGACGGGGAGGCGCTTACCAGATATGTGGCTGCGGCTGGTCATATGGGGCGTGCTATCGAATCTTACAGGCGAATAATCGGTGGAGCGAACGAGTGTATGAAAGAGGGTATGAACGAGCGTATAGAAGAACTTCATCATATCATGTTAGAATATCAAGAGAGACCTATAAATTACCCAAAGTTTATCTCGACAGAGAGCGACTTAAATGAGGCGGCGAAAAATGCAATCGCACGGGTAAAAGGCAAAACACTTTATGATGCTATTTTTGAACTCGCTCTGATGGGTGAATCTCCAGAAGTTAGTAGCCTACGGAAAGAAGTTCAAGAGTTGGCAAAAGAATATCCGATCAGACCTTTATTTCCAGTGGTTAAGGTCAATGAAAAAGGGAAGGTCGTTGGCAGCAGTTCAAATCTATTCTCTAACGATCCTAAAGAAGCGGAAGCCGCGATGCGTGCAAATATGTTCAAGCAAGCGAAATTTCACCACACAATTCACACACAGGGTATCATCGAGCCTGTCAGATGCCAAATTAACTTGGAACCTAATGTTCGGTTGAGCGATTTTATACCTATCGTGTCCAACAACCCTCTTATTCCAGAAGGACGTGAGTATATCTATGCACAAGGGCTCCATGCAGGAATGGAAGGGGATTTCTTGGTGGCTGCTCACCTATTGATCCCACAATTTGAGAATTCTATACGTCATGTTCTGACACAGCGTGGTGTCATAACGTCTGGAATCGATCCCAAAGGAATTCAAGATGAACGCAGTCTAAATAAAACATTGTATTTGCCGGAAATGCAAAATATTTGTGGGGAAGATCTTATCTTTGATCTTCAAGGACTTTTGACCGAGCGTTTTGGTGCAAATTTGAGAAATCGGATGGCACACGGGTTAATCTCTCACAATGACTTTTATTCGGTGCAAGTAGCGTATCTGTGGTGGTTGATATTACGTTTGTGCTGTTTGCCGATAATCGCACAGATTAAGGAAGATGAAGCGCAGCAGGTGAAGGACTCAGCAGCAGAGAGTGGAGTCATAGAAAATGCAGAGACCGCTAAGGCTGTTAAAGGAGCTAAGCGATGAAAAGCATGAGTCATGTAGCAGTTGAATATTCCGAATCCACCTTAGTCGAACAACCTGCCATAGAACTATTCCAATCGCTCGACTACGAACACCAGAACTGCTTTAATGAGAAATTCGGAGAGACTGGAACGCTTGGCAAAGAAACACCATCGGATGTTGTCTTAGTCTCACGCTTGAAATCCGCTTTATGTCGTCTGAATCCTGATTTACCCGAAGAAGCCATTGCCCTCGCCATTGATGGACTGACCAGAGACCGCAGTTCATTAAATCCCGTGATAGCCAACAGAGAAGTCTACCGTATGCTAAAAGACGGCCTAAAAGTTCAAATTCGTAAGGAAGACGGTAGCGAAGAAGTAGAAACAGTAAAGGTAATAGACTTTGAACATAGGAGGCAAAATGAATGGAGACGAATTTTAAAACTATACCGGATTTAGATTTATTGATTGATTTCGTAGTCTCAAAGTATAAACCCGAGAAGATAATTCTATTTGGTTCCTATGCGACTAAAACAGAAAGAACAAATTCAGACATAGATTTACTAATTATAAAGGAGACGAATAAAAGATTTGTGGACAGGGTTATAGAACTGGTTCAACTAATAAGAGCGCGTTTTGGATTTAAATATCCGGTTGAACCCATTATTTATACACCTGAGGAGTGGAACCGTGCAGAAAAGATTAATAGTTCCTTTATTCGATTAGTTTTATCAAAAGGAGTCGTATTATATGAGAAAGAATAAAGCAGCAGCAGAAATTTGGCTAAATAAGGCAAAAGACCATCTTACTTTTGCAAAGGCTGGCTGGGGCGAGAGTGGGCTAATTTCTGATACTTGTGTTTTATGCCAGCAGGCAGCAGAGAAAGCACTAAAAGCACTCTTAGAATTAGAAAACATTGATGTGGAAAGAACACCTGCCCTTAAAATTCATAGATTAGCCGACATAATAGCAGAATGTGAAATGTACTATCCGGAAGTTGGAAAGTTCAAAGACGATTGCGACAGATTAAACGTATATTATTTCGATAGATACCCCGCGGAAATCTCTTTGGATTTGGTTGAAGAAGACGCTACATTCGCTCTTGCAGCAGCGGAGAAAATTTTGAATTTTGTTGAAGGGGTAATATCCACTACTTAAATCTTTGTCAAACAATTGTCAAGCAAATGAAGCTCGTTTTTGCTATGGCATACCCTTTTTATCTTACATGGTGGTCCCATCGACTCAAAAATATTTGATTGAATTGTGACTGTGCTAAAGAGACGTAAAATAGTGAGGAAAGATGATTCTTTTGTGCTATAAAATGTGTTTTACGCTTACAGACATTACATCGAGGGTTTAGCTGAGTACGACATCGAACCACTGATATTTCCGCGGATTAATTTCAAAGAAAGTCTGCAAAAGCTTGCCGAGCGGTGATGTTTTGGCGGGGGCTATTTTTTCACGATACACCTATTCCCTTCACCCACGAAATACTCATCTTTTTATTTTACACTTTACACAAAAGTATTATCTGAGCGATACTTTAAGAGAAGAAAGAAATGACCGCGATAAACTTCAAACAGATAGAAGAGAAATGGCAGCGTAGATGGGCGGATGCGAATGCTTTTGAAGCAGAAATCAGCAGCGCTAAGAAGTTCTTTTTCACCGTTCCGTACCCTTACACCTCCGGACCGTTGCACATAGGTCATGGTAGAACCTACACCCTAGGCGATATAATAGCGCGATTTAAACGTTTGCAGGGCTATAACGTGCTGTTTCCCATGGCGTTTCACGTTACCGGCACGCCGATTTTAGCTATTGCCGATAGCATAGCAAGAGGCGAAGAAGAGGTTGTGGCACGGTTCAAAGATTACATCGCGATTTATGAAGATGCGGATAAGGTAGATGAACTCCTAAATAGCTTCCGTAGTGCTGAGAACGTAGCGAATTTCTTCGCGGCTCGCATCTCCGAGGATTTCAAGCGGATGGGATATTCCATAGACTGGCGACGGAAGTTCAATACCACCGAGCCAATGTACAACAAGTTCATCGAGTGGCAGTTCAAAAAGCTGTACGATAAGGGCGTGATAAATAAGGGTAAATATCCGATCACTTATTCGATTGAAGACGACTCGGCTGTTGGAGAAGACGACATAGAAGGCGGGGACACCGAAAAAGTATCTGTGATAGAACACACAGCCATAAAGTTCAAACTTGCAGACGGCAGTTACTTAATTGCTGCGACTCTGCGACCAGAGACCATTTTCGGAGTTACAAACCTCTGGATAAACCCTGCTGCGAGCTATGTCAAACTAAAAGCCGGAGACGAAACATGGGTGGTTTCAAAAGAAGCAGCCGAGAAAATGGACCTTCAAAAAGACGAAATAACGGTATTCGACGAGATAGAAGGTAGCGTTTTTTTAGGCAAGAATGTGAAAGAGCTTGTTTATGGTAGAGAAGTCCCGGTTTTACCGGCAAGTTTCGTTGACGAAGATGTAGGTACGGGCGTTGTCTATTCGGTTCCGGCGCATGCACCGTATGATTACATCGCACTGGAAGACATAAAAAAGTCGGAAAGTCTCGAACTCGAGCCGATTAAGATAATCGACATAGAAGGCTATGAATTACCCGCGAAAGAGATATGCGAACGCATGGGAATAGAAAGCCAGACGGATGAGCGCCTGGAAGAAGCCACGAAGATAATCTATAAAGACGAGTTTTATCGTGGCGTATTGAATGAAAAATGCGGCGAGTTTGCGAATGTTAAAATAGCAGATATAAAAGACGAAGTTAAGGATTGGCTGAAACGTGAGAATATAGCGGATGTGTTCTATGAAACTTCACGTAAGGCGGTAACACGCGGTGGCGACAAGGTGATAGTCGCGGTATTGCAAGATCAGTGGTTCATAGATTACACTCCCGAGTGGTGGAAAGAGTTGGGGCATAAACTCGTGGAAGGCATGACGTTCTATCCGGAGAAGTACAAGACCTATATGCACGACATTGTTGATTGGCTGGCTTTTAGACCTTGTGCACGGAAACGGGGCTTGGGTACACCGTTCCCGTTTGAAAAAGGCTGGATCATCGAGTCGCTGAGCGATTCTACTATTTACATGGCTATGTACACCATAGCACATCTGCTGCGGCAATTGCCGGTTGATGCGTTAACCGAAAAGTTCTTTGATCTCGTGTTCCTGGATATTGGCGATGCACAGGAATTGTCAAATGAGCTAAACGTGGATGCTGACGTATTGAACCGGATAAAAAACGAGTTTATGTACTGGTACCCGAACGATCTGCGGCATACGGCACCACCGCACCTGTCCAACCACCTGGTATTCTTTTTGATGCACCACGCTGCGATATTTCCGGAAAGTCGGTGGCCTCGTGCGATTACTCTGAACGAGTTGATGATTCGAGAAGGCAAGAAGATGTCAAAGAGTAAGGGCAACGTGATTCCGTTGGCTGACGTGTCGGAACTCTATGGCGTGGATTTGTACAGGTTGTATTGTGCGATTAACGCTGATTTCGCAACCGTAGTCAATTGGCGCGAACAGGATACGGAGGCGTTGCGGAAAAAGCTTAATGCCGTGGTCGAGCTATTTGAGGATAGCATAGACGCGGAAAGCATAAACGAGGCTGAGCTCACGCATATAGATAGATGGCTGCTGTCTCGGTTATACAGACGGTTACGGGAATCTGTTGAGTTGTTTGAAGCGTTTCGGATACGTGAAGCCGGCATAAACATGATTTTTAACGCTATGAACGACATTAGGTATTATGAGCAGCGGCAGGACAAAGACAGACGTAAGAAACTTGTCCGAAGCGTAATGGAGGAATGGTTGATCATCTTGTCGCCTATTGTACCGCACGTATGCGAAGAGATATGGCATGAGTTGCATGAATCGTTTATTTCGGTGCAAACGCTGCCGGAGCTAAACGAGGCGTTTATTGACGACCGTGTGGAACGCGAGGAGGAGTATTTGGTTTCGTTGATTTCCGATATAAAAGAGATACTGAAAGTAGCGAGACTCGAGCCGACAAAGATTTACGTTTATACCGCAGAAGACTGGAAATGGGAGCTATTCCGTGCGATAAAGGATTTGCCGGATAAAGATAAAATCCGGGAGGCGATGAAACTCAGGAAGGATAAGAGCACGGTCGAGTTCGTGAAGCAGGTGATGAAGAGTAAGCTGGATTATTTTGAGCTTGGTGAAGAGGAAGTTATTGCGCGAGAGAAAGAGTATCTGGCTAACGAGTTCGGGTGTGAAATAGGGATAAACGAGGAACACGATCCGAAGGGTAAGAAGAGGTTTGCTGTTCCGCTGAAGCCGGCGATTTTTGTGGATGGGTGAATAGATATGTTTTTGAGCCATTTGTTGAGCCCCAACCTTGCCACACCCGATTGAAATCGGGGGCATCCACGATTGCTGTTGGTTGGGTATCTTGTTTATAGCTGCATCACTTAATAGAATTGATGGATAAAAAATTATTGCTCATCTTTATGGTACAGATCTAAAAAGATTATTTTGTTTTCGCTTTTTAAATAAACATAAGATAGCCTAAAAGAACCTATATACAGTTCTCTTGTTCCTTTCCTTGCATATCTCATTGTTTTTCCGATTTCCGGATTTTCTAATATTTTTTTTAATTTGATTTTTAACTCGTTCTTTAACAGACTTGTCATTTATTCTATGTGTCTTTTTTAAAAAATTGTGTTTATGCTCTACCTCTAACATTTTTCTAGCTCTTCAAGAAATTTATCAACAGGTAGAGAAACAAATTCTCCTTTTTCATAACTCTGCCAGGCTTCTTCCGTTTTTTTAGCAAAAGCAAGATCATCTTCAAAATTCTTACCTAAATCGCTTACTTTTTTCAAGATTAATTGTTCTCCACTCTTGATTATGACAATTTTTTCTCCTTCTCTAAAATTATCGCGCATTTCTGATGGAATTACTATTTGTCCTTTTGAACTAAGTTTTGTTATTGCAACATCTATCATCTATCTCAGTCACCTCGCCGTAGATAAAATTAGCATTACAACTTATATAAACCTTTTGGAATTTTTCATTTTTATTAGGCTTTTCATGAAGCTCCAACCACACAACCATCGGAATAAATTCCGAGGCATCCTTGGTGGTTGTTTGGACTTTAAAGCAATTATTTCATGAAATATCTACGAAACGCTTATTTCTCTTTTGATTAAATATCCCACAATAATCGCATATATCACGGCGTATAAGATGAACGAAAACCATATACCTCAGAATATCCTCAGATACCCTAAGTCATAACCCCGCAATAAATTGCGGGGCATCCCCGTTGTTGATAGGTCTCTCCTCCCCTTATACTATTTTTATAGGCATTTCACTCTAATCTAATCGCTGGAATCCAATCTGTGTATGTTTTTCCATTCGCATCCACGAACGAGGTGCAGGTTATTATTCCTCCGGTTACATCCTTGCTTGGCTCGTGTATTAGCTGTGGATATGAGCCTGTTTTTATGATGTATGTATATCCCTGGTCCTTATACAACATGACATAAGGAGCCTCTCCCGTTAAGTTATGTAGGGTTATGTTATGGTAATCTCCGATGCACCCGTTCCAGGTCCCGTTTGCTATCAAAGTATTATTTTCATATAATTTGATAGACTCTGTGTGTCCACCGGTTCCAACACATGGGTAAGTATATAATTTGCTAACGTTGATGTTATGCGAAGGTTTAATTTCGCCTTTATGTGTTCCCATTATGCTTGGGTAAGGATTTTTGGATGGTTCTGTATCGAAGATTGATATTTTTTGCTCTCCTTTTACCTTTATAAGCCAGACATCAAATTCGCCAGCACCGTAAGAACTTGTCCCCCCTGTTATAATGTATCCACTGTCTGAAGTTTGTTGGACTGAGAAGCACAACTCCTCTTCTGCCCCACCGAAAGTCTTATTCCACTCTTCATCTCCTTTTGAATCGGTCTTTATTAGCCAGACATCCCCCCCAACGCCCACTACCGGCCTCTGTCTCTCCTGTTATGAAGATGTATCCACCGTCTGAGGTTTGTTTGACTGAAAAGCCATAATCAAGTTTTTCACTACCGAAAGTCTTATTCCACTCTTCATCTCCTTTTGAATTGGTCTTTATTAGCCAAGCATCATCAAAACCAGCGCCATAAGACCTTGTACAACCTGTTATAATGTATCCCCCATCTGAGGTTTGTTGGACTGAATGACCACCATCCCATTCTGCCCCACCGAAAGTCTTATTCCACTCCTCATCTCCTTTTGAATCTGTCTTTATTAGCCAGACATCCCAAATACCAGCACCGTAAGACCACGTATCACCTGTTATGATGTATCCCCCGTCTGAAGTCTGTTGGACTGATTCACCATCATCATGTCGCGCACCGCCGAAAGTCTTATTCCACTCTTCATCTCCTTTTGAATCTGTCTTTATCAGCCAAGCATCGCGAGAACCAGCACCGTAAGACATTGTATTACCTGTTAAAACATATCCACCGTCTAAAGTTTGTTGAACCGAATACCCATAATCAAGTTTTGCCCCACCGAAAGTCTTATTCCACTCCTCATCTCCTTTTGAATCGGTCTTTATCAGCCAAATATCTGTGGAACCAGCGCCATAAGGTGGTGTTGTAGTTCCTGCTATGATGTATCCACCGTCTGAAGTTTGTTGAACGGAATACCCGTTATCATAAATATTTGCACTACCAAATGTCTTATTCCACTCCTCATCTCCTTTTGAATCGGTCTTTATCAGCCAGATATCATCTGCGTAAGCATGAGAATTGCCAGCACCATAAGAACTTGTCACCCCTATTATAATGTATCCACCGTCTGAAGTTTGTCGGACTGAACGACCAAAATCACCCTTTGCCCCACCGAAAGTCTTATTCCAAGCCTCTTCTGGCATCGCTGCTGCAACTTCTGCGAAAGCACAAAATACCAAAAATCCAAAGATGACAAACAATATTCCATATTTTGCTTCCATTTTCATCTCCAAATTTTTACTTTATTTATTTGGTGCAATACAGATTCCTCATACTTAAGTCACTATACCCCGTACTTAAGTACAAGGCCTGCCTCTAAGCACAAGTGCCGACGACTTAAACTACACTATTATCGCAGGTTTGTCATAGCTATATAAAAGCTTTTCGCTTTTTATTTTTGATGCTTTCCTGCAAAAAGTGTGTTATAAAGCGTTATGTACCTAGTTTTGTGCGCTTTTTCCTTTTCCTCATCTATCACCGATACAGTATCTGCCTTCTCGTAACCCTTCTGTCCCGATATGTACTTCACCACCACTTCCCCGCCATGCCCCCTCGGATCCATGATAACAAGAAGGCGCCCACAGATGCCCTGGACACCACATCATGAGCTGTGGAAATCTATCCCTCAACAGTTTGCTACTCCTTCCCTTTATCCGCTTCGCTATCCAGCTAACGGAACACTTCGGCGGATTACGAAACTTTTTTTCGTAAACGCTTTTCTTAAAAGGTTTTCGTGATCAACATTCACGGCCATATCATTAACCTCATTATCCAGCTCTTTGCAGTTTTCCCGAATATTTTCTTCCGCAACTTCAGCCACATCCCCGAGCAACACCTTCCCGCGATACTTCGGTGAAAACACTAAATAATCCGTTAGTAGCGACACTGTATGCAGGTCATGCCTGAGTTCATACCTCGTTACCCTTACCCTCTTCGCGTCTACTTCGCCCATTTCTATTTGTAGTGATTTGAAATTTAAGAACGTTCCAATCCACGCATGTTTTTCCTGATCCCTCCACGTTCTCCGCACACTCTGCAGTCGCTAAAACGCGAGGATAGACTGATGTCACGGGCTATTCCGACAGCGCCAACCGCTCCGCTATGGTTAAACATACAGCAGCATCTCGCTGCTATTCGACACAAGGACTGGTTTTTTTTACTTTACGCTACCACAACGTTTTCCGATAGACATGACGGGCAAACCACTTTTTCGCCCATACTATCAAACTTATTCCCGCAGTCCTTGCACTCGTATCGCGTTACTTCCATCTTCTCGATTTCTATATTGAAATCGCCTCCCCCTATACTACACATCTTCTCTTACCCCCTATAGTTCCACACATAAATTAGGTATAACAATTGTTATATATAAGGTTAGTGATAAATCCGGTACCATTAACAGAAGTAAACATTATTGTATCTCTATAAACAAGAGGAGATGAACTATGATACTTGAGATTGTCTTTATTGTGATCTCTATTGGGGCTTTGTGGGTGGGTGCCCGCTGGTTAGTGGATTCGGCATCGCGAATTGCTCGTTTGGTGGGTGTTTCCGACCTCGTGATCGGGCTTACCATTGTTGCGCTTGGCACTTCTGCTCCTGAGTTCGCAGTTACTGTTATGGCTGCACTCAAAGGCTATGCTAATATTTCCGTTGGTAATATCGTAGGCTCGAATATCTTTAATCTTGGGTTCATTTTAGGTGGGGTTGCAATCGTCCATCAACTTCGCATCACCCCGAAACTTGTTTATCGCGATGGTCTTTTTCTCCTTACCCTGTCGGTTTTACTCCTGTTTTTCTTCCGGGACCTGACGCTAACCCACCTGGAAGGCGCCGTTTTGTTCTTGTTGTTAATTTTATACCTGGGCTATCTTTTCTGGCGACGGGAACCCCGCGAGATAATAGAAGCCGATGAACCACCCGCGGTAAAAGGTACGTGGAAAGATATTCCGTTCTTATTTATGGGGCTCATTCTGGTCCTGGGCGGCTCTCATTTACTGGTAGAATCTGCAACTACTATTGCACACGCGGTGGGTATCTCGGAATGGGTAATTGGTGTGACTATAGTTGCTGCCGGCACTTCTGCACCGGAATTCGTAACGTCTCTTATGGCGTCTCTCTCGGGCCGTCATAGCCTAGCCGCGGGAAACCTCATTGGCAGTGACATCTTCAATCTTGCGGGCGTGCTTGGTCTGGCGGGTATGCTCCGACCGTTACATATTGACCCCTCCGCAACAGGAAGTCTGTATATGCTTGTGGGTATGATAGCAATAGTCATTTTATTCATGCGGACGGGTTGGATACTCACACGAGCAGAAGGCGTTTTTCTCGTCCTTTTAGGGTTAGTGCGTTGGATCATGGATTTTAGCTAACTCTAAAATCCAGAGTAGTTTCCTCACATGTTTGTGGTTCAAAATTCATGTTTGCGGAATCTTTTCAACCACATTGCGGAAATTGTGAGTCAGGCATGAACTCTATTTGGTAGCACACTTGGATGGTATGTTGTTAAAGCTCGTGATTAACCGGTGGTTGTTTGGCTGTTACACTCATCGGGAAACTACATCGGTTTTTGGTAGAAGCATCAAAAGAAAGTGAGAGGGACCGGGATGAGGCTCAAGTGCATATGTACCCTAAAAGTGTTCGAATAGACGTCTTTAAAAGAGGCAGTGCGAAAGATAAAAAAGGGACAAGTTCTTTAATATATATGATATAATTATTTGTGTGCAATCCAAAAATGAGTGACTTATCACCATCGCTTCAGGAATGGAAGAACTTATACGAAGCCGCTATAGAATACAAAAAGGTCGAGTGCTGGAACTGGATGTAGGATTCCGACATATTCGGCGTAAAAAACCCGGCAACCGGCGAAATTGGGTACTGCTGCATATTAGGCAGATTGGGCAATTATTATGGCTTAGCGGTTTATTTAGGTACAGAAGGTTTTAAAGGGTATTTAAAACTGCAATTGGGCGACCCGGAAAGTGGTATTGAAACATTCATGCTGCAGAAATGTTTAATGGCTGCGTTTAGAGACAGAACGATTTTGCAGAAACCCGACATGGAACAGATAAAAAAACTCGGGCTGAAATTTAGAGGACGAAATGAATGGCCTCTTTTTCGCAGTTACCTTCCGGGCTACCATCCCTGGTATTTGACAAGCGAAGAGGCAAAATTTTTGACTTTAGCCTTACACCAAGCGGTAGAAGTTGCATTACGATTTAAAGAAGACCAGGATATGCTTGAGCCTCTTGACGATGTTTATGTCTTTGTTCGGGTGCCGGAAGAAGAAAATGACGAATTGCACTGGCGCGATGAATGGCTGAAACCACCGCTCATAGAAGAAGAGGCGGAATTTGTGGCGGAACACGTAGATGAAGTTCGTTTGGAACGGCTCAAAAGGATTGCGAGGCATGAACAAGGTACCTGGGAAATTGACTTCTTCTATATTGCACGAGGTGCGAGAGACGGAAAAGGACGACCTTATTATCCCTATGCTTTTATATGGGTGGACCATCATTCGGGATTCATTTATCATTCTTTAATAGTGAAACCCTCGAAACCTGAATACCGATCAGAATTCATGGAGGAGTTCCTGAGTTTCATTGAGAATACCGAAGTCATACCGGATAAAATAATGGTCTCGAAAGAGGAACTATTTCAGTTACTTGAGCCTGTTACTTCCGGGTTGGACATTGAACTAAAACGGAGTCGTGAATTAAAAGAAATCGAGCAGGTAAAAGCAGGAATGCTTGAGTTTTTTGGCTGAAAGAGGTGGTCCAACAGCTCAAAAACAGGGGGAACGCCGAGGCGGTAGACTTTGGAATATTGATACCCAACACCTATTTTTCTCTGCAGATGTTTTT
>QENJ01000007.1 GCA_013374505.1 Candidatus Methanophagaceae archaeon | reverse complement strand
TTTCGGAGATACTGATCTAGTCCAATCCATAAACTTGTCTTGGTGCAAGATACTTTTGGCATTTATCCAAAAGAGCTAAGCGGACAAGGTAGCAGAGATGGCACGCATCTATATACTTATCATCGTGTCTGACATTGTACTCTTTAGCTAAAAGAGCAGGCCCACCTCTAATTAAAGGTCCACAGATTGGGTGTGAATTAGCATCGTAGTCCTTAATAATCTTTGATAAAGGAGATTCCCAAAATATTACCTATACTCATCAGTCCCTGACAGACATGAACATGTCCATATGGATCGATGTGAACTCTCTCAGGGTCTTTAAGATCCTCGTAAGGGCATTCCGTGAATTCTTCCCAACCTCTTTTGGGAAGCCCTTCAGTCAACTTCTCAACTGCTCTTCCTCTAAACATAGCGCCCCCTCTAATGACTGGCTTACCTTTGGCTTTCTCCTTATCTATACCTGCTTCAATTGTAGGCTTTTCAATACTTATTGTATTAACAGGTATGCCTAACTTTTTTGCTACACCTAAAGCTCGCTTCGCGGGATTGTCCCTTTCGTCCTCGTAATGAAATGAGTCGTCACTTATGCTGAGATCCGAAATTTCTAATTCACAAAAGGGTCTGAGCCACAGTTCGGCATCATCCTCGGATATCGCCCAGTATGCATTAGTTACTACTCCCGTTTTAATTCCCATATCATGAGCAATTTTAATACCCTCAAGCATTAGAGGATAAAATAGAAAGGGTTCGCCGCCTTCAAAATATACCCATTCTATTGTCCCGATTTTGGGTATTTCATCAAAAACTTCTCGAATGCGGTTGAGAGTAAAAGTCCCCTTTGCGTTTGGCCCACTATACACAAAGCAATGGTCGCACTCCAAATTGCAGGTATATGTTAAGAGAAAATGGATTCCCGTTAACATGGCACTCCTCCATATGATCTATTAAAGTGCGGCAAGTTCATATAACAATGGTATATCCGAACTCACTTCGCATATCCCTCCAATTGGGGGTTATATCTGCATTGCGCATATCCTTCCATTTTAGTAGTATATCTGCAGTACTGCGTATATACACATTTGGACGATTCTTCTTCTTTCATGCTTTTATTATTACCTTTCTAAGCCACTATACCCCATACTTTAAGTACAAGGCCAACCTTTAGGCACGAGTGCCGACTTAAACTATACTTTTATCACAGATACATAAAAGCATTTCGATTCTTTATCCGCTTCGCTATCCCACTCACCGAATACCTTGTAGGATATTTATGAACAGATGACCTTTGTCTGTCTATATTCACTGTAAATACATTACGAACCAAACACAAGAACGGTCATTATGAAAACCCCTGAAGAACTGTATCGCATACAAGAAGAAATAGCATCAAAAGCGGTAATAGAAGATAAACTAACTCCAAACCTAAATTTAATAGCAGGTGCAGACCAGGCTTTCTTCCACGAGTACAACGCCGAGAACAAGAGTACAGACGAGAAGATAATATCTGCGATTGTCGTGCTTGAATACCCATCCATGAAACTTATCACTTATTCCCATTCTGTACTGCCCGTAGAGTTTCCATACATCCCGGGTCTCCTTTCATTCCGAGAAGCGCCAGCCATAATAAAAGCGTTTCACACGCTGAAAATCAAACCCGACCTCTTAGTAATCGATGGCTGCGGGATAAACCATCCACGGTTTGCGGGTTTAGCCACACATGTAGGTGTAATCTTAAACGTGGCAACCATCGGCGTGACGAAAAACATCCTGTGTGGCAATAGCGAACAACAGCCGTGCGAAGAAGGCGATGCGTGTATGATGAAATACAATGGCCGCGAAATCGCGTATTATTTTAAGAGCAAGAACGGTTGCCGACCGATAATCGTAGCGCCGGGACATAAAATAACACTTGAAACTTCGTTGTCGCTGATAAAAACTAGCATCTGCAAACACAAACTGCCGGAACCTACACGTATTGCACACCTATGTGCGAATAAGATCAAGAATAGTTATTAGATTATTACCGCTACAGCTTATATACCGTTGGATCGTCCACACTCGCTTCTTCGAACCCACGTCTTCGGTGCAAACACGACTCGCAAATGCCACAATGCTTCTCTTCGCCCAAATAGCATGAATACGTTAACTGCAACGGTGCTTTTACTTCTATGCCCTTCCTTATTATAGCGGGTTTGAACAAATCAACTAAAGGCGCTTTTACTGTTGGTGCAACCGAATAAGAAGCCACTGCTTTCTTTAATACCGCGTTATACCGCTCAACGAATTCCTTCTCGTTGTCGGGATATGACTGTGCCTCCTCGGCATTGAAACCCACAAAAAGAGCTTCGGCTGAGATGACTTCTGCATACGCGCTCGCATGAGCTAAAAGAACCAGATTCCGGCATGGCACCCACGTAGATGGAGTTACTTTTTCAGCATCTAAATTCACTTCTGCGCCTACGGGTACTTTTCTATTGTTGTCAGTCAAAGAGGACCCTCCAAGCTCCTTAAAGAACGGCAGTTCTACATATTTCAAGTTATTCACACCTAAGTAAGCTGCTATTGCCTCTACCGCATCTTTTTCGCGCGCCTCCGCGCGCTGTCCGTAAGACGCATGGAAGAAGTGCAATTCGTAACTTTCTTGCGATGCTATAGCTGCTGCAACTGTGGAGTCTATTCCGCCGGAGCATACACATACTGCTGTTTTGGTCATTTTGTTTAGTTGCTATTAGATTGAGCTACTTAAGTATGTTAGTACCCACACACCACCCCGTTTCCACTGGAAATAGCATTCAGAATGGACGTTAAAGAAAGTTTCTTTTATCTAAAAAAGCATCCTCCGGGACAATAAGAAATGTTGTTCGAGACACAGGGACCCCACCATTTCCACTGGAGGCTACACCTCCAGCAACTTATGTGTTTGATTTTATAGTTTCATGACTCATGCCGAGTATGTCGGTATGGAAATGCTTGTGGGATGGTGTACAAAATATGATTCTTAGAGTGCGTGGGCATGAATAGTGCATCGGCGTTAATTTTTTCCATTGCATCTAAAGTATAACTCCTACCTATTTAAGACGCAGATTTACACGTATTTGATTTCTTCTGCGTTAATCTGTGTTAATCTGTGTCAATAATTAATTTTATTCGTAGATTAAACGTTGCAATATAAAAATATCCCTCTTGAAACGGTGCATAAGCTTTTTAAAGTCAAAAGTTCTGGTTATTGTATATCGTGTTATTATTGTGGATAAAATAAACAGTAGTATAACAACGAAAGAGGCAAAAGCTACCGACATAGAAGAGCTATTGAAAACACTCTCGACCAGTAAAGAAGGGCTTTCCACTTCAGAAGCAAAAGACAGGCTCCAAAAATACGGCTATAACGAACTCACCGAAAAGAAGGTCAGCCCACTGTTAAAATTCATGAGCTATTTCTGGGGCCCTATTCCCGGGATGATCTAGGTTGCAGCAGTTCTGTCGGCTGTTATTCACCACTGGGAAGATTTCTGGATTATATTCGCACTGCTACAGTTAAACGCGGTAGTAGGATTTTGGCAGGAGTACAAAGCTGACAATGCTATTGAGCTATTAAAGCAGAAACTGGCACTAAATGCACGGGTGTTACGCGCTGGTAAATGGACCGAAGTGCCAGCTCGGGAACTTGTTCCAGGCGATATTGTGCGTCTGGGCGATATTGTTCCAGCGGATATAAAACTCACAGATGGCGATTACCTGCAGGTAGATGAATCCGCATTGACGGGCGAATCATTGCCGGTAGAGAAGCATCTTTCCGATGTTGCATATTCGGGCTCTGTTGTCCGACAGGGCGAAATGAATGCGCTGGTTGTTGCCACCGGTATGAACAGTTATTTCGGCAGGACCGCGAAGCTGGTTGAGGACGTCAAGACCCAAAGTCATATCCAGAAGGTCATCGTAAAAATCGGGAATTACCTGATTTGTCTTGCTATCGCAATGGTATCGCTCATTTTCGTTGCCGCATTTGTTCGTGGCGAGAGCTTTTCGGAAACACTTAAGTTCGCGCTTCTTCTTCATCACGCTTGCCATACTTATTTTTGACTTTTATCCTGTGACTGCACTTATGATTGTTCTGTTGGCACTTTTAAATGATGCACCTATTATGGCAATTGCATACGACAATGTTCGGTATTCCGATATGCCGGAGAAATGGGATATGCGACTTGTTTTAAGCATGGCTACCCTGTTAGGCGTGATAGGAGTTATCTTCTCGTTTTCGCTATTCTATATCGGCGAGGTAGTATTGCATCTGCCTCTGAAAATAATACAGCCTTTTATGTTCCTGAAGCTTGCAGTTGCGGGACATTTAACCATATTCCTAACTCGTACCAGGGGGCATTCCTGGCCCATTAAACCCGGCAGCGCTCTGCTCTGGTCCGCCGTGGCTACCAAAGTAATAGCAACTCTGATAGTCGTTTATGGCTGGCTTGTCCCTGCGATTGGTTGGAATCTTGCCTTGCTTGTCTAGGGATGGTCATTGGTTGAGTTCGTGGTGACGGACTTCATAAAAGTACCGTTTTTTAAGAGATTTTAGGGGTCTCTTAAAAGTTTCACTTGACTTTTTACATTCGCTATTGTTGTAACCAGAATTTTACATCACCCAACTTGTTTTGAATGGATTTTAAACTATAGATGAGTTGGACAGTTTCGATGCTATGACGTTCACCCCGGGATTAACTACAACATATTAACACCTTAATTATCCTCTATGCTCTTTTATCAGTTCTGTTTTTTCAATAATAAACGCTTTTTGGTCATTGCTAATATCCTCAACCCATGATTCGATCTCAGCAAAGGACCATGTAGTTTCAAACTCTCTTTTTAGAATTTCGTTTAATTCGTTCTCACAATCTGAAATATCCATCTGAAGCATCTTTTTGGCTATACATTCGAGATAAAGGCACACTGCTCTGTCTTTTATATCCATAGATAAAGATAATACCTTTGTAATGCTTTCCAAAGCGCTTTTGTGATTCCCTGTTATAATATATAATTCCGAAAGGTTTTCATGAGCACCAGCATATTCCGGATTTAACTCTATTGCTTTATTCCAGTCGCTTATCGCCGTCTCATAATCCTTTAAGTTCCTATAAGCAAGCCCTCTATTGTTATAAGCATCCGCATATTCAGGATTTAACTCTATTGCTTTATTCCAGTCACTTATCGCCTTCTCATAATCCTTTAAGTAGTCATAAGCAAATCCTCTGTTGTAATAAGCAGTTGCATCTTCCGGATTTAACTCTATCGCTTTATTCCAGTCACTTATCGCCACCTCATATTCCGTTAAGTCGTAATACGCAGCCCCTCTGTTGTTATAAGCATCCGCATATTCAGGATTTAACTCTATTGCTTTATTAAAGTCACTTATCGCCTTCCCATAATCCTTTAAGTCGCCATAAGCAAGCCCTCTGTTGTTATAAGCATCCACATATTCCTGATTTAACTCTAGTGCTTTATTATAGTCACTTATCGCCTTCTCATAATCCTTTAAGTTGTAATATGTAGCCCCTCTGTTGTAATACGCATCCGGATATTCTGGATTTAACTCTAGTGCTTTAGTATAATATTCTATCGCAGTTTCTTTGTTTCCCTTTTTGCCTTCACCATATGCGCGGTTAAACCATTTTTGTGCTCCCGCACGCTTTCTAATATCACCCAATAATAAATATAATAATGATTTAACACCTTTGCCACCCTTATAATTATCAAAACTCTCTTCGAGAATTTTTAAGTTTTCTTCTTTCTCCTTTAACGTTTTAGTTAGTTCTACAATCGTATCTTTTTTGTTTTTCTCTGTACGTTCTAACTTCTCTTTTAATCCCGCAATAGTTCCTTCAAGTTCTGCGATTTTGTTTCTTGCCTCGGCATCAGGGTTACTTTGTATGGATGCTATCTCAGCGATAGATTTTTTGAGTTTTTGTTCTCTTTCCTCTGATTCGACAAGCTCGTTTTTGAATTTTCCTGCCCTTACCTCTTCTGCCCTCAATTGTAACTTCAAATCCGTAATAATTTCTTCGGTTGACTTATTGGCATAGCCTTCTTCTATCTCTTCTGTTTCAAGTGCCTGTATTGCATTTTTTAACTCTTCCCGCAATCCAGGCAGCTCTTTCTCTGAATAGATTATGTGGTTTATCTCAACAATATCAAAAGGAACCTCCTTTATATTCTGTGTAATTATAATTGCCTTTGTATTATACCTGGCATGAGCAAATCCAAGTTCATAAAATACATTGGGGTTTCTGCCGGTCGTATCAACAATAACATACTTTGCTTTTCTGATATTCATACAAATCCGGTTACACCAGATTGAAAGGTTAGTGTATTTTTCATCAGCCCGCTCGCATCGGAACTCTTTTCCTTCAACCCCTTCGACTGCATCTTTTATCGTACCATAAACAGAATTAAAACCTTCAAAAGGCATCATTACGAAGATATATTTATTATCCGGAATTACGTTGTGGGGGCATTCGCCACCAATCTTTGAACAAAACACTTTTGCACTCCTTTTTCACAGTTTCTATGAATGATTAAAATTATACACTTAAAAGATTTTTTGATTTGGTTAGCTGTCAGGATGCAAGATGGCCGATGCAGGACTATGATCTAAGGTTAGAATCGCCCGTGGGTGTGAAATTGCGGATTGTTCGTCCTAAATCTTCGCTGATTAAACGATTGAAAAAATGTCGGATTTTTATACGGCTGAAATGCCTTCAACCGCCCCTCGTATCTTCATCGTAATTTTTAAAAAAGCACCCCCGTTTTTACTATCAACCCAATTTAACCCTTTTCTTCATCCCTTTTGGAACCCCGCGGTCGTTTTATCATTAATCCCGTCTGTCGCCAGTTCTGTTATGTCACACTCAACCACGTATTTCTTCAAGTCTTCAACGAGCTCTTCCATTTTAGTATACCGGTCCTCTTTCCTTTTACTCAGGCATTTCATAATGATATGCTCAACGCATTTCGATTCCGGATTGAGTTCCGAAGGTGGCACGGGCTCATCGTTAATCACGCAATTGATAATATCCGTGTATTCACCGGCAAAAGGCAGCTTACCGGTTACAAGTTCGTAGAACACAACCCCAAGCTGCCATATATCTGTTCGTTCATCAATCCGACCGAATATTTGTTCCGGTGCCGCGAAATCAGGCGTTAAAGCAGAAACCGAAAGGCTTTTACCTATTCTTACCTTGCTCAAGCCCCAATCCGAAATCTTGATTGTACCGGCTTTAATGAGTATGTTCGAGTGCTTTATGTCCGCATGCACTATACTTCGTTCGTGTGCATGATCTAAGCCCTTTGCCACCTCATAAATTATCGAAACCGCTTCTTCTACTTTTCTTATACCAAATCCGATGCTGCTATCACACAATTCCATCTCAAGGTACGGAACCGGATAGATGTTAAAACCGTAAAGTCGCACGATATTTTTGTGTTCAAGCGCACTCCAGTTCTGCACTTCCCGTAAGAAAAACATGCCGGCTTTTTCATCCTTAATTGCCGGTATTTTCACTGCTACTTTTGTGCCATCGTTGCGTATCGCCTGGAAAACCCATGCGAATCCACCACCGCCTATGTATTCTGCATCTGAGTAAAATTGCTCAAGCTCAGGCGGGAATACAGAGGTTGTTTGTATTTTTGTCTCTTTTCCTTTTATTATTAATATTTCGCCATACCTTTGGGTGATGTACAAGCTCATAAAGCTGGGAACCGATAATGGAACTGCAATAAGTGCCGTGTTCATAGCAATAGATTTGGATACGCTAGAAGTAAGATCGAAAGGGTCAATAAGAAGCAGAGAAGCAAATATTGTGCACGACACGGCAAACGCGATATTAAAATAAGCATAAGTCTTCGATATTTCGTTATGGATAAAGAAGTTATATACCACCTTCGCAGTAATAACGCAAAAAGCAGCCAATGCTATAATCGCACCGTAGTTTAAAATCACGTTTAGTTCACCTGTTGTTTTGGGCACAAAAATGATGCACAAGAGTAAACTCCAGAAACCCATAATAATATGCGGTATTATTAGCAGATTTGCTTCCCAGTTTTCTATTAATTTCGCATGCCTTTGCTTATTCCGCCGTTTATCCCAGATGTACCAGAGCATTGCTGCGATAACCGGAATAACTGCTAAAATTACACCAATAACTGGGTCTATATCCACCCTCACCGATTTCCTTACTCTTTCTTTTACCATTTCACGGTTATAGTAAGCTTCGGCAAAATCAGGATCCAAATCTGTTACTCTATTAAAATCCGCAATCGCCTCATCGTATTGGTTCAAATTCATATATACAAGCCCCCGTCCATAAAAGGCATCCGCGAAATCTGGATTCAACGCTATGGTTTCATTAAAATCGGCAATCGCGTTCTCGTATTGCCGTAAATCGCTGTATGTTTTTCCACGAGCACAATAAGCATGAGCCACACCTTCACGGCCCGAGTCTATAGCTTCATCAAAATCTGCAATCGCGTTCTCATATTGCCCGGATGAATAGTATGCTAAGCCCCGCACAAAATAAACTCTAGGATAATCAGGATTTGTTTCTATTGCACTGTTAAAATCCGTAATAGCTTTTTCGTATCGCTGCGATTCGAGATATGCAAGTCCCCGCCCATAAAACCCCTCAACGAAACTTGGGTTCAAATCTATAGTTTTATTAAAATCTGCAATCGCGTTCTCGTACTGCTTCCACTCGATATATACAAGTCCTCTGCCATAAATGGCTAAAGAGTCATTTGCATTTAACTGTATGGTTTTATTAAAATCCGCGATCGCCTCTTCGTAATGTTCCGAGTCATAGTATGTAATTCCTCTGCCGGTATACGCTTCTGCAAGATATGGATTCAATTCTATTGCTTTTTTATAATCCAAAATGGCTTTTTCGTACAGCTTTAAAATATAGTATGCTTTTCCTCGATTATAGTAAGCCTCTGTAAGATTTAGGTCCAGTTCTACCGTTTTGTTAAAATCGTCAATGGCGTCTGTATAGTTACCCAATGCCCGATATGCAAGCCCACGACCAAGATACGCTTCTGTATAATTTTGATTCTGCTCAATCGCTTTGTTATATTTGTTTATAGCGGCCTCATACTGTTGCGACTCATAAAACACATTTCCGGTCTCATAATAAGTTACCGTGTTGTTTAACACCTCTTCCGTATTTGGTTGTCCTGTTGCGATTACAGAATAAGCAAATAGTGCGTATAACAGGAATATCAGTAAAATCTTATCCTGTCTACGAATCTTTTTCATCGCTTTCTCTTTTTTAACGAATTAGTATCTTCTGCTTATTGGAAACCCATTATGTCTCAACATATTTTACCTCCACTACATTTGCAACTAAGATGTTATCTTCATCCTTCAATTTCCGGCTTTCCGCTTGCTGTAGCGCATCTCCGTTTAGCATCGTGCCATTTTTTGTGCCTAAATCTTGTATATACAGCCCGTCTTTCCGTCTTACTATCTTAAAATGCTTCCGGCCAATGAATAAAAGGTTATCCACAGATACAACACCCGTAAAATCTTCCCGCCCGAATACCGTTTCTTTTTCTGTTATCCTGATCTCATGATTGTTCGGTAAAATAAGCGTTGCTAACACTGCTTTTGATTCTATAGTAACAGTATCCCGAGAAATCTTAGGTTTATGCGCTATTTTTAGTTGGAAATAATGTATGAGCACTCCTGCTACTATAGCAAATACAATCGCCCATAAGATATGTGTCCACTGCTCCAGGAGCCATTCAGTAGCTGCTTCGGATGTAGCAATCACAACTAAAGCTATAAGTGCTATTACCACGGATATTATTAATACCAACAGCTTATTTTTCATCATTTTCTCTATTGCGTTACTTCCTTTTTATGTTTCTGTGAGCGTGATAACTTTTTAGGTAATCCCGAGGGCTATAAATACCTTATCATTTTTATGACATCATCTACCTTTTTTATTTCTTTCTCCAAATCCAATTCCATATAACATTTCTTTCCCGACCCAAAAGACGAAGAAAGAACTATCTGGTTTCCCATGACGGCATAACCATTAACCGGTGTATGTCCAACCACAGAAACTTTACAGCCCACTTTCGCTAAAAAATCGTTTATGTGTTTTTTATTGTAATCTACCTGGTGTCGGTTCCAGAGTAAATCAAACAAGTTTCTGTTTGTCAATCCATAGCCCATCTCTTTGAGCTGGATTATATCTTCTATACCGCTAATTTTTTTTACCGGTGCGGCATGGCTAATAAAAACGCCGTTTTGTGTCCTTACAGCTAAAGGTAGTGCTTTAAAAAAATCAATATAGATACTTAACTGATGTTCCCACTCAGTTCCAAATTTGTGTTTCAGCAGCAGTTCGAATTCGTGTTTCTGGTTTATTCCGGACTTGTAAACCGCCACGCCTGAGATATGGCTCCACTCATGGTTGCCGAGGAGGACATGGAAATTATTTGTGTGTTCATAATGCCACTTAACAGAATCCAGAATCTCTATTGAGTTGTCTTCTGCGGTAAACATGCTGTGAATGTAATCACCGGTAAGGATAATATGATTCTCCTTCCGAACTTTAAATCTATTCCAGATTCTCATGTATTTCTCAAAGTCCGTAAGGTCTCCATGAATGTCTGTCACAATTAGTGCCTTTCCTTTTCGGGGTAGTTCTATGAGTGCATTTGTTGGTTGCATTAATATACCTTAGGTTTACTATTTTAAGAAGTAGTTTAAAAAAATCACGGCGGCTTAACGCAAGATTACAGAGATAACAAAAAAGAGCGAGTATGAGTAGATAAAATGTGGAGATAGCAGAGAATAAAAAGATTAAATATAATCGAGAAAAGATACCTTAAAAAAGGAATAGTTTTAGTGAAATGAAACAAAGCGAAGAAACACGCAGCAAATTAGGCTGGCTGATAGTGGGTCTGATTGCTATTGGGTTGATGGTGTATATGTTCTACCCGTTTTTGGATGTGCTCATCTATGGCATATTCGTGTACTACGTGGCAAGACCGGTATACCGCGCATTTGTGCGTAGATTCAAATACCCGCGTGTGGGTGCATTTATCTCTTTAGTCTTTTTAGTGCTGCCACTAGTCCTTATAGGCATTTATACGTTGAGTATAGCATACATAGAATTGTGTAAATTCTTTATTCATGCAAAGTTTGAGCACATAGAGCTTTATGTAAATGAACTTTTAAGTTACTTCGAGGGTATTGCAAATAGCATAAACCCAACAGATATTTCTGATTTGATCACTCAAGAAGATATTGGTGGTTCAATTTATACACTAGCAACATCATTTTCGGATGGTATATTCACGTTTGTTGACATATTCTTCCGGTTGTTCCTTACGTTCGCCATAGCATATTATCTCTTGAAGGATGGCACAAAACTCAGGGACTGGATGACAGACGCCTTTCTCGACGGTAAATCTGCGCTAACAACGCAGTTCTTTGAGAAGGTTGATTCTGATCTTCACGAAGTATACTATGGTAATGTCCTGACGGCGGTTTTAACCGCTTTGATCGCAGCAGTAACGTTCTATCTTCTTAATCTTGTGGCACCACCTCAGTTGGTGACACCGTATCCCATCTTGCTGGCAATACTATGCGGGATTGGCATCTTCATTCCGCTTGTTGGTATGAAACTGATCTGGATTCCTTTGTGGATCTATCTGGTGATTCAAGCATATCTAAATGGAATCCTCTTTACTGACTGGTGGTACCTTCTGTTGTTCTTTATTGTTGTGGGTGTTGCTGCGGACTTTACACCCGATACCATTCTGAGACCTTACATAAGCGGAAAACACACTCATGTTGGTGCGCTACTATTTGTATACATCTTTAGTATTGTGGTCTTTGGTTTTATGGGTTTATTCCTGGGACCGATAATCCTGGTAGTAGCAACAAGGTTCGTGGAGATTATTCTGCCTGAGTTGAACGGTAGGAGTGGATTGCAAAGATGACACCTGTAGGATTTGGAAAGTTCACAGTCTAAAAAAATGGATGCAACAGATGAAATAGTAAAGGAAATAAATGAAGGGAAGATCGTCTACCGGGAAAAGGAGATAGATGCAAAAACGCTGGACTGGAACGCACACGCTGTTTTTAAAGGTGTGTACCTAAAACATCTTGTGAAAGGAGAGGATACTGATGGTAAGTTCAGTAGCCACTTGGTCAAAGTGGAGGCAGGTTGTGAAATCGGTGAGCATGTCCATGAGGAGCAATGGGAATTGCACGAGATTATGAGTGGTGTTGGTAAGGGAGTTATTGCTGAGAAAGAAATCACCTATAAATTGGGCGTTTTCGGTGTGATACCCAAAGGAGTAAAGCATAAGGTTATTGCTACGGACACGAATTTGTATTTACTGGCAAAATTCGTACCAGCTTTATTTTAGGGAACTCTCCTTTCGGCAACCGCGCATAACATCAAACATACGACTGACTTTGTAGGTCTGCAAATTGATAGATGTACTTGCAAGGGTTTGGTAGGTTAATAAGCATTAGAACAGAAACAGAGGTCTAAGTACCCGCAAGTTTACGTTTTAAAAACTTACTACACCGTGAACAGTTTGCTCAGGTCTTCATGAAACTGTATCAACAATTTCGTTGTTTCGTTATTCTCGTTTAAAACAAACGTTCTTATCTGTTTACCTAATTTTAGCTCTTTTACGATATTCAACTCTAAAAACGGCTCGATTACACGTGCAACACTGGAATGCGAAAGCCCGGTTTCTTCGGCGATGCCCGAAAGATACGTGGTCGTACCGCGAGTTAGTAATAGATGCTCTAAGACTATAAGCTGCGCGTTTCTTCCGAATACCTTTTCGAATTCGTTCATCCTTCCTGTTAGTAATAAATAGTTAAGTAAGTAAATATTTAGTGGGGTTTGACTTTTTAAAAAATGGTATACAGAAATAACATTAGATGTAGGCATTCAACACCTCATAATCGCATGTTTGTGATTTACTTTGTTTGTCATTCGCAGTTCGTAAAGCTTGTAAACGCTGTACGCCATTGCAAATTTCACTCATAATATTACTTGAGGGAATCCTGAGAAAACAATAAACCGATTTTAAAGCAAAATCATATTATTATTTTTTCAACGCTTTTTACCAGGCAGCGTATGCTCCCTGGAGGCACATCAGGACTAATCAACTTTCCGGCAGGTCGTCAAGCACCTGCATCATACTCTGCCGGTACTCCTGAAAAGCTGCTCGCCCTTTATCTGTGAGCTGGAGCATGGTATGCGGCTTTCTGTCCACAAATTCCTTTACGACTTCAATGTACCCGGCAACTTCCAGCTTACTCATGTGCGAGGATAGATTACCGTGCGTAAGTCCTGTCTGGTGCATCAGGAAGAGGAAGTCGGCGCTTTCGACAACATATAAGTATGCCATGATCATGAGCCGAGCAGGTTCGTGGATCAAACGGTCGATCTCAGCAATGGGCTGGTGGCCTTCGCTGTCTGCGTTCTTATTGGATGACACCAGATACCTCCTTATCGGGTAGCGGGTATTTGCGTAGGAAACAGATGAAGAGGACCAACCCACTAAGGATTAGGAACCCGCCTATGAAAACCAAATAGAGTACCAACCCCGTACATCCCGATCCAAAGTCTATAAAATAGAAGAAAACGCCCAGAATCAGTGACAGGATTGCATATCCCGTATAACGGGCATTTCCAGATTTAGATGCTACGTGGGCAAAGGGTCCGACCAGGATCATCCCGAAGAATAATGGTGACCATTTCACCCATTGTGAATAATCCGTAACGTCACCAAAGAGAGAGATCAGGGTGAATATAATCACGATAACGGCGAACTCGAAAAGGAATACGCCGGTCAAATTATGCTTGTGATTTTCCTGCGGGAACTTAACAAACCCGATCCTGGGATATGTGTACCGTTTTCGAATAGACTCCACAATCCTGCCAGAAAATAAAATTAACAATACATAGAACACAAAAACGGTGGAATAGAAAAAGCCACCAAATGCCATGAGGATCAGACCCATCATTAGTTCCATCAAGCCATCCTGCTGTGAATCCCTGTATGCTTTTTGCTCGATCTTGTTCAGATCAATTTGTGCAGTCATGGTACACCCCCTTCACAGGCAGCGGATATTTCTTCAGGAATCTAACTAAATATACAACCCCGATCACTATCATTATTATTCCTGAGATCAACCAGGCATATGCACCACTTGCAATGACTCCGGTATCGGCTATTGTTATCTCATTAAGTGCAAAGGATAGTGTGAACAGAACAGCATAGATGTACATCCGGTCGAAATTCAGAAAGTATGCAATTGAACAGGGGATAATGAATACTATCGCTCCGACAATCACAGATGTCATCGGTAATTGTTGAAACAATCCTTTTACCGTCAGTATCAACAGAAAAACAATTGAAATTGTCATGATTAAGTAAAGCATATACCTTTTTCTGTTACGCTCCCTGCTGAATTTGACAAGCCCCATTCTGGGTGTTATAATGTATTTTTTTGCTGCCGTGATAAAAAGTACCGGTACTATGAATAATGGATACAGGTAAAAACGAGCATCATCGAACGTCTGGCAAATCGTTGTCACAACCAGTATAAGGCCTAATCCAATGTCAATAATACCATCTTCAAAAGTAGATGTCCATGCTTTTCGCTCGAGTTTCTTTAAATTAATTGTTTCTGTCATATTGAAACCTCCTTTGCTGATAGCGGGTTATCCCGCAGGCGCCCCTCCATGAAGATATTTACTCTGCCGGACCGGTCCCTTAAAAAAATGGTGTGTACAGGCCGATAAAACGATTACTCCGGAGTACCGATGGCCGAAGGATAAGATGCTAATGATAGCGCGCGAAATACCGGTAAAAAACCAATTCTGACTATCGCTTTGAATTGCCCGGTAAACTTCCCGCTTGCTTTCGTGTCGCTCGATTTTTCTGTCATAATTACTACTACATACTTTGCAGTATATAAAGGTTTGTGGCACAAAGTTGTTTGGGGTAGGTGGTAACAGTGATTTGGAAGGACAATACGGATACAGAAATTGCGTTGAATATTTTGTGCGTGTATATCAAAGATACTGATGTAAGGAGTAAATAAATACCATGCGATATTTGTAAATAAAAGGAGCAGAAAAATGAATAAGAGCGATAGTATTACTGTACACGATGAAGAGGCAGCCGAATACGATCAGCAAGTCCGAGAATACCGCTGGTTTGGCACGGAAATAGTATTTGGTATGTGTTTTGAATATGTAAATCCACAGGACCGTTTGCTTGATATTGGAATAGGTACCGGGCTTGGCTCCCTGCCATTTGCCAAAACTGGCCTGGAGATATTTGGAATAGACGGTTCCGGTGAAATGCTGAAGATCTGCAACTCAAAAGAGTTCGCAACGGACCTCAAACAGTTCGACTTGCAAAATATACCTCTGCCGTATTCCGACAATTTCTTCGACCACGTGATTTCCTGTGGCGTGTTTCATTTCTTTGGCGATCTGGAACCATTGTTTAAAGAAGTTTCCAGGATTATCAAACCTGGTGGGATATTCGGTTTCACGGTTTTCGCGCATACCACGGAAAAAACAGAAAAAGCTGGCAGCCAGAACCCGGAAGGGTATTCGGAATTCCAAAGCGATTGGGACACACTGATGTTCATGCACAGCGATAGCTACATCGAAAAGCTTTTACAGGGTTGCGGTTTCGAGATGTTGAAATGCTTAAAATTTTTTGTCTTGAGTGGCAAAGAAGATATAGAAGATCTTTGCTATGCATATGTAGCCCAAAGCGCTCCGTCCAAATCCAGATAAAAACTAAACTTAAATGTTGTAGAACAGATAATATGATATGAATGTGTTTTGGGATAAAATGTACAAAGGCAGTAATCGCATTTGGGGAGATGAACCAAGTGAGTTAGCTGTTTTTGCTGTTTACTATCTAAAAACGCTTGAATTAAACGACAAGAATTTAAGTATCCTGGACATTGGATGCGGTTATGGTCGTGATGCCGTATACTTTTAAAAACATCTTAGATGTACAGTTTTGGGAATTGACAACTCAAAAGAGGCTATTGATATGGCAAAGACTGCGTGTTCAAAAGCATCAAATATAGAATTTTTGTGTTGTGGTGGCTTCACAGAAACCGGCAATAGCAAATATGATGTCGTATTTATATCAAACCTATATCATTTCTTTAACGGAGACGCGAGGCAGAAACTTAGAGCGACAATCTTAAAACGCCTAAAGCCAGAGGGATTACTGTTTCTCAGCACGCTTTCGCCAAAAGACCCTCAGGAATATGGAAAAGGCATACCTGTACCGAATGAACATAATTCATTTATAGATAAGGTGTATCTTCATTTCTGCACTCGCAATGAACTGGGGGGTATGTTTAATTTTTTGGAGATTAAAGAATTATATGAACATGAGTACTATGAGCCTCATTCCACGGGCGAAGTTCACCATCATATTTCATGGATACTGATAGGAGAATCTGCGGGCATTTCGTAGAACATGCAATAAGCCGATAGGTACGATATTGGGCGGAATAATAAATAGAAAAAAAAGATGAGATGGTGGAAAATGAAGAATAAAAAGGGGAAGCAAAAGGCGGTGGTAAAGGATACCTCTACCCAATGTAGAAAGCTATCCATCCGTCATAACGAAGACCTCTTTTTGTGTAATTGCAGATAATCACTGAGAACCTCATACCTATGTTTTTCACATGTTTCAGTTAACCACATGTAACAGCGTCCCATTTTTTAGAAGTTCTGACGTTATTAATTTTACCGGTGCTGGGGCGTCTCCTATTAGTACAGAACCATCAGACTCACCAATTGCAAGGTTGCTCGTCTTAAATTTGCAACAATTGGGCATGCCTGTAGAGCCATTTTTCATCTCCGCTATTCTTTTTGCATAGTCCTCTGAAATAGTAAACATCCACAGTCTCACTCCATCAGCAGAGTACCTTGGAGTGTTCTCCTTCGGTTTTAACATTCGGTTATCCCGAAAAAATGAGTGATTGGACATTATTTCATTACCCCTGACTATTGCCTGATTAGACATTCTAACAGGTACGGGTGCTCTATAATAGTTAACCCCTGAACCAATCTCCCGCCCCCCTATTCCATTACTCAGGGTAATATATGGCTGATTGGATGCTGTGACAGAGTTGTAGGTTATATAATTGAGTCCCCGATAAGAGTACTGCACTAAATTGCCATCCTTCACCGCGGATGCCATAACTGGCGGTGCTAACAAAAGAGTCATCAGCATTATCGCTACTGTTGCTATTGCAAGTTGTTTTTTCATTTTTGTATCACCTCCTATTTGTTTGGGTATTTAGAGGGCGCCCCCCTCGGCGCTCCGATGCGCTTACCGCATTACCCGAAGGCACCTCTACCATTCCTAACATCTCCATTTCTTCCCACC
>QENJ01000052.1:17272-18171 GCA_013374505.1 Candidatus Methanophagaceae archaeon | reverse complement strand
GTCAGCACCTTTTCGGGCTGAGGCAAATTTTGAACCTCTATACATCTCATTACAAGATGTCATTCGCTTTTTACCGATTCTTCTACCCACTATGCCATCGTTTGCCCTCACGGAGTCTCTACCCGGATATTCCGGGAGCATATTGGGCTTACCAAGTTCTATATCACAGATACTTATGAACGCCTTAGAAGCCATCTGTAAGACGGAAACCGTCTGTCCATTCCCTACAACGCCTCTACAGTCGTTATAGTCTGATTTCGTGCCTTTTGGCCTAAGCGTAACAGTCCGTATTCGCTTATCCCGCGTTACGAGTCTTTCGATGGTTCGCATTACACTCGGAATAGCTGGTCTTATCCTGGCAGTTGATCCGAATCGGACTTTCTGATTTCCCACGTTGTTCCGCAGGCATACTGCGTGGGCGTTGCCATCCACACATTCTGCGGTAGGATTACCCCGGATGGAAGGGGTAGCAGGTTAGGCAATCTGTGATGCAACTTCTTGTCAACAGACAAGATTACACAGATTTCCACAAGATTTCTGTGTTACTCTTGTGTAATCGTGGTTTGTTTTATAGGCGGATATCCACACAATATTAACAAGAACGCGCCTCATCCAGGCAGTTCAATCGGTTTCAACAGATTATCTTCCATGTGTTTGAGTTCATCAATGCCCGAAATCACGATCTCCGGATCTGGCTTGAGTTTACTTTCATGGACCTTACCTTCGTAATCCAGGTTATATAGAATATATTTAATACAGTTGAGTCTCGCTTTTTTCTTGTCATTGGATCGAATAATTATCCACGGGGCAATGGTTCGGTTTGTTTCACTAAGCATCTGGAACTTTTTTATTGTATACTGATCCCACATTTCCTGTGCCATCTTATCAACACATGAGAC
>QENJ01000052.1:0-17262 GCA_013374505.1 Candidatus Methanophagaceae archaeon | reverse complement strand
CCACGGTTGTGTTGAGGGAATACATGAAATTTTAACGGGTTTTGCGAGGGTCAACCACCAATTACACGGATTGGTCTTTCTTGCATCAAATCGTCTTATCTGTTCATCCTTAGAGACTGAAAAATAAAACTTGAATAGAAAAATTCCATCTTTTACAAGCAATTGTTCAAAGAGAGGAACATCCTTTAAGAAGCGCTTATTCTGCTCATCGGTGCAGAATCCCATCACAGGATCAACCATTGCCCGGTTGTACCAGCTACGATCAAACAATACTATCTCCCCTGCTGATGGGAGGTGCTGGACGTATCGTTGAAAATACCATTGGGTTTGTTCCCTGTCGCTGGGCTTTTCGAGTGCTACAACCCGCACACCCCGTGGATTTATATGTTCGGTAAATCTCTTTATCGTGCCCCCTTTCCCGGCAGCATCCCGTCCTTCGAACAATACCAGGATGCGTAGTCCGCAAGTCTTGACATGGTTTTGCACCTTTATAAGTTCGATCTGCAGATTCCGCAGTTCCTCTTCATATTCAAGGGTACTCTTTTTTACCCATACACTAACACGGTTCTTCTTCTGCACCATGTCCATATTCTTGATGGCGGTATGTTCAGCTAATTTCACTTTTTTTCCCGATTCTTCATCGTCGTTTTTTGTTGCCATCTTTCATCCCCCCGAGTATGTAACCATACGATCAACACTCGTACTTACCATATTTTCTCCAGTTCTTCTTCATTATCTTCGCTTCCTTATCTCCCGGGATCGCGATCTCCGGATCCAGGTTAAAATCTAACGTCCGACTTCTGCCTATATATCTAACTGTACTGAGGATTATTTTAAACGTTTCCAGTCGAGCCAGATGTTTATCATCCGACCGGATGATATACCATGGCAACGTTTTCGTATGTGTCTTTTGTAACAATCTGAATTTTTTCTCAGTAAATTCAGCCCATAATTCCTGTGCCTGTAAGTCCACTTCACTGAGTTTCCACTGTCTCAACGGGTCGTTTTTCCTCCTTTCAAAGCGCCTTGCCTGTTCCTCCTTAGAAACTGAAAAATACAATTTAAGAAGCGTTGTCTTCCCATCAGTAATGAAATTTTCTTCGTAACTGATTACGTCATCCATAAATTGTTGATATTGACGCCTGGTACAGAACCCCATCACAGGTTCAACCATTGCCCGATTATACCAGCTTCTGTCGAACAGTACGAGCTCCCCCGCATGAGGAAACTGTTCGATATAGCGCTTCATGTGGAGTTCAGTTGCCTGATCTTCATTTGGTTTGCCAAGGGCGACCACACGGTACCTTTTTTCGTTCATATACCGGGTAACCCGCCGGATAGTGCCCCTTTCCCGGATGCGTCTCTGCCATCGAAAAGAATAATTAGCTTTTTCCCGGTTTTTTCTACATGACGTTGTAATTTAATAAGCTCTGCCTGATACGGTTTCAGTTCCTCTGCTTCATAATATTTCAACAGTGCGGACTTTATTATTTTGTCTTTCTCTTTCTTTCTGAGGTTCTGCAGTATATTTTGAATTTGGATACTTCGATCTTGCCCTGCAGCAATGGTTGGTTCCACTCTTGGCTCTGCCTTCTTCACTACATCTCTGATCCTGGCACGTGGCCCCTTTGGCTTTATTTCAACCTCTGTCACAATAACTCTACTCCCATTAGATTTACTAAGTTTTTTTACTAGGTATATCCCATGTTCTTCAGATTAACACAGATGTTAAAGTAGTGTAGTTTTTTAATTCTTATTCAACCCGTAAAAACTTAATAAATAGGACAGCACCGCCTGTGTAAATCTGTGAAATCTCTGTCTATGATTTTTATCAAAATGGGTAAGCTATTTACTGGTAGTTCCCGTGTATTATGTATAGTAGAGTTTATAATGCAATAAAAACCAATCCGTGTAATTGGTGGTTGACCCTCGCAAAACCCGTTAAAATTTCATGTATTCCCTCAACACAACCGTGGCATACGAGCCTTTAGGTAAGAAGAACTTCAACAGCACTTTTTCCCGTGCGGGATTCAGATCGTCTTCGGTAACTTCTTCTATACTTGGCATCACCGGCACCAAAATTGGTCTTCTTGTACCTTTAGAACTCATTTTAGAAAGCTCGGTGATACGGAAATCGCTCAATTCTAATCCTGCTGCCTCCAGGACCTTACGCTCTATCTCACCTTCCACACCCCCTGCAAATTCCGTTTCATAGCCAAAGATCGAAGCAGTGACAAAAGCTCTACCTCGGCTTATCAACCGGTTTATACCTTCTATTTTGTCCTCAGTGACTCTTTCAGTCTTATCCGGGTTTGCTAATCCCATCTCGTTGCGAAAACAGACCACATCGCCAACCAGGGCCTCATTGAATGGTATGTTCTGCTCCATGCGCGTACTTAACACGAGGTTGAAGAGATATGCTTGATAGGCATGCACGAAAAGTTTCTGCAAGTTTTTTGGGAGTACGGAAAAGGCAGAAACGAAATCAGGATTATCTTCCGTCTTCACCAGTTCGTTTAACATCGCTACCTCGTATCGCAGGAATATTGGCATCATCTTCAACGCTTCTTTTAGCTGCCCGTCCTGGCATAGCTGCCTTGCTTGTTTCGCATCTTCGCTCTCGTCAGGGAAAATGTCGGATAGGTAAGACATCACCGCCTCTTTTATTCTGCCTCTTATCAGATGTTCCCCCACGACATGCGTTATCGGTCGGCTGATGCCAAAACGCTGCACACCAAAAAAGTTGGGTATCCCAGAAGCACCATCTATTTCTTTTGTGAACGCCGCGATTTTTGCACTTATATCTGCTTCATGCCCGTCTATACCGCGTATAACAATCTCGAATTTGTTTCCGTAGAGGTCACCCAAAGAAACGGGTTTATTCGCCCTTCCTAACATTTCAAGCGATACATCCGCGATTCTTACGCGAGCCAGCTCGTCTTCGGTCACATCCCATATACTAATCTTCTGCGTAGTAACGGCGATTTTATCTTTGGTGCCTGCGAATCCGATTCTATTCCTGCTAATACCTAACCGACGTGATAATTCCCTTATCACATTGTGCGTGTCCCAGTTCTCCTTCGTCAACGTAGCAATCAAGTATTTCCCCTCTGCTTTCTCATCTCGGTTCGTGATTTCGTGAACTATAAAGTCTGATGGTTTTGTCTTTATAATCCCTCCGAGTCCCTCTGCGCTCGTGCTGTAAAACCTGATACCTATTCGTTTTTCGTATTCCGGACTTTCTATTAGCGACATTTATAATACTTTAACCAAGACGAGATAATATTAGAATGTATATTTAGCACGGGGTACAAAAGTAATCAGAAGATGCACATCAGCACAGATATTGGCGGCACATTTACGGATTTCGTTGTTTCGGACGGTGAGAAGCTAAAAACGTTTAAGGTGCTTTCCACACCGCAGAAGCCCGAGCTCGCTATTGAACGTGGTCTGGATAGACTCACAACTGCTACCTCTTTCTCTCATGGCGCGACAATCGCAACAAATGCGGTTCTGGAGCGTAAAGGCGCAAGAATCGGGTTGATAACGACAAAAGGATTCGTGGACCTACTTAAAATTGGACGACAAAAACGTGTTCATCTTTATACGTTCGATTCCGCAAGACCCAAGCCGCTGGTTGACCATTATTTTGAAATCTCAGAGCGCGTATCCTCTAAAGGTGTCATAATTACGCCCGCACCCGAAGAAGAAGTTCTGGCTGTGGTAGAACAGATAAAAGCACTGGGCATTGATTCGGTAGCTATCTGCTTTTTATTCTCGTTTTTGAACCCCGAAAACGAACGGGTTGTACGCGACAGCCTGGAAAAAGCGGGCATAAAAGTTTCTTGCTCTTCCGATGTACTGCCGGAATTCCGGGAATACGAACGGATGTCCACAACAGTCCTGGATGCTTATCTAAAGCGAATTGTCGAGGGCTACATAACCCGTATAGAAGCTATTCTGGCGAAGAAGCAAGAGCAGTTCTATGTCATGCAATCGAACGGCGGAGTAGTTAAATCCGGACTTGTAAAGAAAAAGCCCGTGAATATGTTGCTATCAGGACCCGCGGGTGGTGTAGCCGCATCAAAGTTTCTGTGCGAACTCATGGGGCTAGACAATTTGATAACTTATGATATGGGTGGGACAAGTGCGGATGTCTCTACCGTGGTCAATGGTAATCTGTCCTGGACTTCAGATAGCAATATTAACGGCTTACCATTAAAAATGCCGGTGGTGGACATCGTAACTGTTGGTGCCGGCGGCGGCAGCATTGCCTGGTTAGATGCGGGTGGCGCATTACGAGTGGGACCTGAAAGTGCAGGTGCAGCCCCAGGCCCCATCTGCTACGGGCTCGGTGGAAAAGACGTCACGGTAACAGACTGTGATTTGTTATGCGGTTTTATCAACCCGAACTACTTTCTGGGTGGTGAAATGGTTTTAGAAGTAGAGAACGCGAGAAGAAGTGTGGAAAAACTCGCACATGAACTGGGGATGTCTTATGAAGATACGATTCTGGGTGTTGGGAAAGTAGTAAACTCAAATATGATAAAAGCCATCAGGCTGGTTTCGGTAGAAAGAGGACTTGACACCCGGGAGTTCTCTCTAATTGCGTTTGGCGGTGCGGGACCCGTGCATGCGGCTGCGTTGGCACAGGAACTGAACATCCCACGGGTGATCGTGCCTTTTGCACCCGGTGTATTCTCTGCTTATGGTATCCTGGTATCTGACGTGCAATTAGATTATAGCAAGACTAACATTTTGTGTGTGACGGGCGCAGAAGAGTTTGTCACAGCTACGTTAGAAGAATTTACTGCGGAAGCCAGACGGGCACTTGCGGAACAAAATATAGACTTTGAAGCTGCAATACTGTTGCCATCTTTGGACATGAGATATGTTGGTCAGAGTTATGAACTGAATGTGCGCTTCAATGGCTTGGAATATGCCCGGAAACTGTTTTATGTACAATATAACCAACTTTATGGCTATTCTATGCCTTCGGAAGACGTGGAAATTGTCAATGTCCGATTGAGAGTGATTGCGCCACGAGCGAAACCAAAACCGCCGAAAGTGGATGTTAAAAGAAAAGGAAAGCCGGTTGAATATAGGGCAGTGCTGTTTGAGGCGGGAATAGAGAAAACACCGGTTTATAGAAGTGCGGATTTGCCGGCTGAACACCTTGGTGCTGCGATTATCGAAGGAAAAGGCGCAACAGTTGTTGTGCCGCCGGGCATGAGTTTTTCGGTGGATGCCTACGGAAATATTGTTATCGTTACGAGCTAAATATTAATATTACGTGAATTCAACTGCGTTATGGCTAAAAGCTATTTCTTCAGTTCCTACAAAAGTGTCTTGCTGCTATAATAGGCACAACTGTTTTCACGTGCTGTAAACGTAATACCAGGAATTGCAATTTTTGGGGTTTATATTTATCCTTCCACACACTCTATAAGTAGTAGCAGATAGAAAAAGAGTGGTTTTTATGAAGTACCCAGAGGCAATAGGGATGAAAAAACAAATACTTATACTATCTCTTGCATCATTATTATGTGTCATCTTAGCCCTGTATTTCGCATCCCGCGGCACGACAATCGTATATACACATCTATTCTATATCCCCATTATTTTAGCCGGGATTTGGTATAAGAAGAAAGCGGTTTATCTCGCACTTTTACTCGGCGCTGTTTACATCTTCGTGACTCTGTTCTTTATTTATCCCACACCCACGGAAATCCTTATTGCGACATTGGAACGAGCGGTTATGTTTGTGGTAGTGGCGTATGCTATCGGGTTTGTGAGCGATAAGTGGGCTAAAGGCGAGGAAAACTTAAAAGAGACAAAAGAGTATCTGGATAATATTATTAAGAGTTCTGCGGATGCAGTTGTTGTTGTGGATACTGATGGAACCGTGCGTTCATGGAACAAAGCGGCAGAAGACTACATGGGTTATACGGCAGACGAGGTAATAGGAACGGCAAACAAAAAATTCTTTGCGGAACCTGAAGAAGCAGAGCGAATAATGGAAATTGTACAGCGAGATGGCGAACTCAAGAATTATAGAACAATCGTGTTAAATAAGGCGAATAAACCGGTACACATCAGCATCTCGGCGGCATTGTTGAGGGACAAAAATGGCGTGCCGATAGGGACAGTCCGAGTGAGCCGAGACGTAACCAAAGAAGTGGAGTTGGAAGAGAAGATAAAAGCGGAGCGCGACAACCTGAATTTGATACTTGAGAGCATGGCAGATGGTGTGTACATTGTATCAAAAGACTATGAGGTAGAGTTTATGAACAAGGTTTTGATTGATGTGTTTGGATACCATGTCGGCGATGTCTGCCATAAGGTATTTCATAATAGGGAAGATCCCTGTCCACAGTGCAAAAATACCGAGGTAATGAAAGGAGAGACAGTAAGGTGGGAGTGGCACTCTCATAGGCAGAACAAGACTTATGACCTCGTTGAGACGCCACTGAAGAATAATGGTATCATATCAAAATTGACGATATTTAGAGATATCAGTGACCGAAAGCGAATGGAAGAGGAGTTAAGGGAAGCTGAGGAGCGATACCGGATAATCTTCGAGCATGCACTCACCGCTTTGTGTGTCCTTGAGGAGAGCGGAATAATATCTTTGGTGAACCAGGAATTTGCGCTCCTGAGTGACTATTCAAGGGAAGAGATAGTGGGTAAGAAATGGGGCGATTTCATCGCGAGTGAAGACAGAGAGAGGGTGCTGAATTATTGCGCAGAAAGAAGAGCAGGAGGAGCACCAGCAAGTTGTCTATTTAGATTCGTTAGCAGCGCTGGAGAGATAAAGCAGGTGAATGCCTGGATAGAGCCAATTCCCGGAGTAAACAGGTGCATTGCAGCCTTGCTTGACATTACAGAGTTAAAAAGGAAGGAGGAAGAATTACGTGAGACCTGCGAAAGACTTACGGAGCTGGACAAGATGAAACGGGATTTCCTTAATGTTGCTTACCACGAGATGCGGTCCCCGCTAGCACCAATTGTAGGGTATGCAAGTCTGCTGGAGAGCTGTGAACTGCCGGACAAGGGGAGACGGTATCTCGCTAATATAGAGCAATCCGCAAAAGAGCTGGATATGATGATAAATCGGATGTTACAACTCGCGACCATTGACGGTAAGAAGATAGTCCTAGTTGTGGAAGAGGTGCATCTCTCGGAAGTAGTACAGGAAGTGGTTAAGGGAGTTGAACCTGCGGCAAAGAAGAAGAATCTGGTTATTTCTATGGCCGTTCCCGAGATAGAAATCCAGGCAGATAAGGAGAAGACAGCCGCTATATTCTCCAATTTGATTTCCAATGCAATCAAATATACAGAGGAAGGAGGGAAAATAGGCATCAGTGCTGAGGATACGGGGGAAGATATACGTGTTTGTATTACAGATACCGGGATTGGTATATCCAAGGAACATCTACCAAAGGTATTCGAGCGTTTTTATATGGTTGATACCTCATTGACTCGTAAGCCCGGCAGTCTTGGGCTGGGTTTATCAATAGTTAAGGAATATGTAAATTTGCATGGCGGTAAAGTATGGGCTACAAGCGAATCAGGAAAGGGTTCAAAGTTCTTCTTTATAATGCCAAAAAGGCAATGATAAAGGGAGGGGAAAGATGCAGAAGAAGAGGGTATTGATCGTGGAAGATGCGGCATATATGCGCGAAATGCTGGCGGAGATGCTGGAACAGGAGAAGGACCGGTACGAAGTGGTGGACTTCGCGGTTAATGGAAAAGAAGCGGTAGAGAAATACAAAGAACTGAAGCCGGACCTCGTTACCATGGACCTGGCGATGGAGGTGATGGATGGAATTCAAGCGATAGTGGAGATAAAGAAATATGACCCGAACGCATTGATCATTGCAATTACCGCTTTGGGCACGCCGGAGCAGAAGAACGCAGCGCTGGATGCGGGCGCGGGAGAATACCTGTGGAAACCGTTCTCGATAAAGAATTTATTTGATGCGCTCGAAAGACTGCAGAGGAATGGCAAGGAATGAGTGATAATCTGCTATTTGAGGAGATTTTGCGTTCTCTAAGAAGGAGCAGGGTTCGGACTGAAATCGTAATGTATCTCTATAAAATTTATCCCAATGCTTCGTATCCCGCGGAGATTGGTAGGAACACAGGGATAGATCCTACAAATGTCATCGGGGGGTTAAGGGGGATGGGCAGCAGGTTCGATGCTGCAAATTCTCTTCTCACACAGGGCGTTGTGGAGAAGATAGAGCGCGAAAAAGCCACCTACTATCGGCTTTCTGAGCTGGGTAAATCCGTGATAGAGAGCATACAGAAGGGTTAGAGCGCAATTATTGTTAATCAATCATGATTTAAGAATTAGAGCTATTCCGGGGTTGTCCATCTGTAATCGGTTTTTGTGTCTGTATAGCCACTTAAAAAAGTTTTAATCCTAATACATACCCGTACCGTCAAACAAATCACAAATACCATTAGTACCGGTTTTACATTCGTTTTTGATTGTCTTTTCTTTTTGTGATTAGGAACTCGTGCTTTATTGTCCAGCTATACGCCCACTGTTTTTTTATGACGTTACAACGAAAAATCGAAAAGCTTATATATACCTACACATATAGATGTATATGTAAGCACATGTGTATGTGCTGATACAGGAAGTGAAAAAGGGATAAAAAAGGAGGGCAAAAAGAAAATGGAAATGAATAGAATTTTTGGCTCTTGGAGCTATTTTGGTAGGAACCCTGAGCTTGCGACCAGGGTACTGATAGATGAAGTAAGTGCGACCGTAGCGCACTCTAATCCGGTGCGTCAGATTATGGAACTAGAGAAAAACGGGTATTTAGAGGATACTAGCACCTTAGCGATAGGGGCTGCGATGCTGTATGCGATTACATTTAGTGCTGCGTTTGCGCTCATGTCCATGACGTACGGTGCGTTTTGGTTTTAGGGCAATTGTAAAAAAGGAGTGAATAAAAATGTTGAAAAAAGCTAAAAAAACGGGATTTGGAGATATGTTAGTGTCTATTAGAAAGAACAGAGTGAGAAGTGAAATTCTAATGTATCTGTATAACAACTATCCAGAAACTTCGTATCCTGCGGAAATTGCCAAAAACACCGGTATAGACAAAACAAATATCATTAAAGGGTTGAGAGGTGCGGGCAGGTTTGATGTGGCGAAATCACTTCTAAGACAAGGGGTTGTAGAGGAGATGGAGCAAGGAGATGAGGCATACTATCGGCTTTCCGAACGTGGTAAATCTATGATCGAAAGCAGGCAGGAAGCCTAAAAGGATAAAAAAGGAGGAAATAAGAAAATGGAAATAGGAATAGGTGGATTTTTGAACTCATGGGGCTGTTTCGGTAGGAATCCAGGGCTTGCAACTCGGGTAATGTTCGATGAGGCCGGTGTAGCCGTGGCGAATTCTAATCCGGTGCGCCATGTACTGGAATTAGAAAAAAGTGGGTATTTAGAAGATACCAGAACGTTAGCGATATGGACTGCGATGCTGTATTCGATTACTTTTGGCGCTGCGTATGCGCTCATGTCCATGACGTACGGTGCGTTTTGGTTTTAGGTCTCGTAGAACGGAAAAAGGAAAAGGTGGGATAATAGAATGATAGACATAGGAGGAATACCCAGTGTGCCCCCAGCTTTTATTTATCTTATTGGGGCCGCCTTGTTACTCCTGTTTGGACAGGGCAAGGCGAGGAAGATATATCTTATCGCCTTAGCTGTACTGGGGTTGGCCGCTGTAGCGGTATTAACACCTCAGACAAGCTGGGTATTTCCGGTTCTACAAGGACTGGAGCTGACGTTTTTAGAGGTTGATAATTTTAGCCTTATAATGGGTTATATATTCGCCATAATCGGTGCGGCTGCGATAATATACTCATTAGATATAGTAAAAGAGAATGGCGAGCTTATTTGTGGCTTGCTATATTTAGGAAGTGCAATGGGTGCGGTTTTTGCCGGTGACTTCTTTACGCTCTATATCTTCTGGGAGATAATGGCGTTCTCTTCGCTCGGGCTGATTTGGTACAATCGAACCGAGAGGGCGACAAACGCGGGAATGCGATATATTCTGTTCCACTTGTTTGGCGGCTGTGCTCTTCTGGGTGGTATAATAATACATTACATGAATACAGGTTCTATTGCGGTAGGGCCGGTAGAAACGGGCATCGGATACTTCCTGCTGCTTATCAGTATAGGTGTGAACACGGCATTTATAGCGTTACACACATGGCTGCCGGATTCATATCCAAAAGCAACGTTAGTAGGTGCGGTATTCATGTGCGTATTTACGACAAAGACGGGTGTGTACGTGCTTGCAAGGACTTATTCCGGCGTAGAAGCGGTAGCATACATGGGCGGCCTAATGTGCCTCTACGGTGTTGCTTTCGCACTGTTACAGAATGACGTGAGGAAACTTCTCTCTTACCATATTGTATCCCAGGTGGGCTACATGGTAGCGGCGATCGGAGTAGGCACGTATATAGGCATAAACGGTGGATTCGCACATATCTTCAACCATATTCTGTATAAGGCGCTACTGTTCATGTGCATGGGCGCGGTGATATATAGTACAGGGAGACATAACCTGACAGAACTCGGTGGGTTGGCGAAGAAGATGCCGGTAACTATGATAACGTGTATGATAGCAGCATTTTCCATTTCCGGCGTGCCAGGATTTAACGGTTACGTGAGCAAAGGTATGGTGATCCACGCAGTGGAATTGGAAGGGATGCACCTACTTACTATCGTGTTGATGCTGGGGTCCGTAGGCACGTTCCTATCGTTCTTGAAACTAACATATTTCACGTTTTTCAAGAAGAACGATGTGATACAGGCGAAAGAAGCACCGTTGCCTATGTTGATCGCAATGAGTGCTGTTGCGTTCCTTTGCGTTGCCATAGGTGTATATCCCAAGATGCTCTACGCGATACTACCTTATCCTGCAGTAGCGTCACACTATCACGCATACGGACTCGCGCATACGATAGGCACATTGGAGTTACTGATGATGACGGCAGTGGGATTTGTCGTGCTACTGGCGGTATTCTCACCGCACGAGAGAATCACGTATGACCTAGATACTTTGTATAGAAAGGCCGGTAGGGGATTCATATGGCTATGCGAGCAGCCGTTAGTGACTGTCACGGATGGCATGGACAAAGGGCTGAGAAAGGTAGCTGATTATATCGTATGGTTCAGCCGGAATCCAGCGACAGCATCGAAAATACTGGCGGCAAAAGCAATGGTGGCTATGGCAGGCTCAGCAGTGATGAGAACGTTAAATCCGGGTTATATACAGTACGAGCAGGATTTGGCGAAGCTCAAGCAGATGCATGTGGATGAGCCCGTGCAAAGGGTAGCGATAGGAACCGGGGTGCTACTGGCACTCTTGCTGTTCATACTCTATCTGGTTATTTATCTGACGCACGGAGTTGTATGGATCTAGCACCAGAAACGAAAGTCAAAACGGGCTTCCTCTGTGTCTTGCCTTGTTAGATCGGGCGGGCTACAGGGAAAGTCCTTTGTTTTTTTATATTAATCTTCTTACCCTGGCGAATGCGATATGCCCTTATACCAGATTTTTTTAAAAAGGTAAGATTTTATATAGTCCTTTATATTGAATTTATCAAGGGGAGTATATACGCGGAAGAGCGATGGAAAAGAAAACGTGGAAAGGACTGTTGTTGCTAGTGGCTTTTATTGTGATTGTTTTATCAGCGGGATCTTTATTGGTAGGTCATTCCGAGACTTTTGCAGGCTTTTTGTACGGTGCAGGAGGAGTTGCACTCTTCATGCTACTCGCGAAGATGATGACTTTGATACAGCGGGAGGGGAAACAAGATGATTGATTTAAGTAGCGTACCGAACATCCCACCGGGTTTTATCTACATTCTTGGCGCTGTGTTACTTCCGCTATTCGGAAAAGGTAAAGTAAGGCAGGTGTATCTCATCATTTTAGCCGCGCTTGGGTTGATAAGCGTCGCGGTGATGAGGGCACCGCAGACAAGTTGGGTATTTTCCAACCTAATTTTCCTGGAAGTTGACCGATTAAGCCTTTTAATGGGCTACATATTCGCCATAGCGGGTGGTTGTGCGATAATATATTCTTTAGCCACCGTAAAAGATAATGGACATCATATATGCGCATTGTTGTATCTTGGCAGTGCGATGGGTGCGGTATTTGCCGGTGATTTCTTCACGCTCTACATTTTCTGGGAGATAATGGCTTTCACTTCCCTTGGTTTGATATGGTATGAGGGTTCGAGGAGGGCGAGAGATGCGGGGATGCGATATATTCTGTTTCACCTATTCGGTGGTTGTGCCCTACTTGGAGGAATAATCTTTCATTATATGAGCACCGGTTCTACCTTGATAGGGCCCGTGGAGTATGGTATAGGATACTGGCTTTTACTATTAGGGGTCGGAGTGAACGCCGCTTTTGTACTGCTACATACCTGGCTGCCGGATTCATATCCGAAGGCGACAATAGCGGGGACTATCTTTTTGTCCATATTCACGACAAAGACGGGGGTGTATGTACTTGCGAGGACTTTTTCAGGTGCGGAACTTCCGTTTCATGGTCAGGAGTTCCTTTTTGTTGCTTATATCGGCGGTGCAATGTGTATTTACGGAGTTATATTTGCGATATTACAGAACGATGTAAGGAAACTGCTCTCTTACCATATCGTATCCCAGTTGGGGTATATGGTGGCGGGGGTAGGAATGGGCGCGCTAGGGCTTGGAATTATGGCGACAGAAGCGCAAGAACTGGCGATAGACGGTGCTTTTGCTCATCTGTTCAACAATCTGTTGTTCAAATCAACGCTGTTCATGTGTATGGGTGCGGTGATATACCGGACCGGGTATAACAACCTCACCGATATGGGTGGGCTTGCAAAGAAGATGCCGATAACTATGATCACATGCGTAATCGCGGCTCTTTCTATATCGGGTATTATAGGTTTTAATGGCTATATAAGTAAGGGCATGGTAATCCACGCAGCGGAAATGGAAGAGCTGCATCTCCTTGTACTCATTTTGACGTTAGGGTCTGTGGGAACACTTATATCTTTTATAAAGCTCACATATTTTGCGTTTTTCAGTAAGAATGACGAGATAAAAGCGAAGGAGGCGCCGATATTCATGCTAATTCCAATGTGCGTTACCGCGCTCATGTGTATTGCTATCGGGGTATATCCACAATTGCTTTATAATATATTGCCTTATGTCGAGGTGACCTCACATTACCACGCATTCGCACTTGGGCACACGTTTAGTGTCTTACAGATAGTGCTGATGACGGTATTCCTATTCTTTATGATCGGCTTCTTCGCACCGCATGAGAAGATAACGTATGATGTAGATACTCTGTACAGAAAGGTAGGTCGGGGTTTTATCAGTGCATGTGAAGGGCCATTAGTGCATTTCGCGGTTGCGATGGAGAAGCAGGTGTTGAGGCTTGCGGATTACCTGGTCAAGTTCAGTCAGAACCCACGTAGAGAGACAAGATTAGGCATAGGAGCCGGCGTGCTGTTTGTGCTTCTTTTCTTCGCTTTGTATTTGATAATTATGCTTTATGCCGGGTGGCTTAGTCCGTGAGTGGATGATCACAAAAGAATTGATAACGGACGTAACGCTAACGATTTTGATACGAGCCGAGACTACGCTGCCAGCCGATATAAAAGAAGCGTTGGGTCGTGCATACGAGCGCGAAGATACGAAAATCGCGCAATCGCAGATTGGGGCGATGCTTGAGAACGTAAAGCTCGCGGAGGCAATGCAGCGACCTTTATGCCAGGACACGGGCAGTCCGCTTTTTTTCGTTACGCTTGGGAATGGCATCGCGAACCTTAGCGATATAGAAAGCGGTATACGCGCGGGAGTGAAGGAAGCCACGGAGAGGATCCCTCTACGTCCAAACGTGGTGGATGCGCTAACAAGAAGAGGTGGTACGGGCGAAGATGCGAATATCGGGTATAGAATGCCACATGTGAATTATAAAGTCGCGGATATTGATGGACTGGCGATTTTAGCGTTTCCAAAAGGTGGCGGTTCGGAGAACGTCAGTGCATTTGCTATGTTACCGCCCAGGCAGGATGCGGAGAAAGCGATAAAGCAGTTTGTGCTTGAAGCTGTGCTAAACGCAGCCGGTAAACCTTGCCCACCTACAATCATCGGTGTGGGTATAGGCGGCTCTTCCGATATGGTGATGAGTCTCGCAAAAGTTGCGTTGCTGCGACCCGTAGGTGTGAGACACGAAGATGCACGGATAGCGCGAATAGAGGCGGAATTGCTCGAAGTGGTGAACAGCACGGGTATAGGTCCTATGGGCTTGGGCGGTAGAACTACTGCGCTTGATGTGCACGTAGAAACCGCGAGCACTCACATAACGAGTCTGCCAGTGGCGGTTAATTTCCAGTGCTGGGCTGCGCGTAAAGCAAGTGCAAGGATATATTCAAGTGGTGACGTGGAATATTTGTGATGGGGTTGGGGAGTACGAGATTGCACAAGATTCACACAACGCTTATAGGGAATTGCAATGAGTGAATAAGGTGAGTTTGTGTTTGGGGTGCCATAAACGTGGTCAAGTGTGAATTTTGTGCGATTTTACAGTGAAGCATTACAAACGGAATATATCGCATAACAAGATTCATCAGCATCTGCTTGTGGTGGGACTGGTGAGACATAATCAGAAAAAGCAGAAGAAGCGTAAAAGATGCCGATATGAAAGAAAGCACAGTCTTTCACTGGTGCATGCTGATTGGCTTGACTGCGATGGTACTCAGGTGATAGCGTACGAGGACGACACATCGAGGAAGATACCCTCCGCAGGTGAGTTTGATAGTGCAAATATTGAGAATGGTGTGCGTATACTGGACAAAGCGGTCAAAGAAGTAGAATTTTACGTACCTATCAGAGCGTTACTATCCGATAACGGCAGCGAGTTCTCGAGTCACGGGAAACACAAAAAAGAAGGTCCAACCGGCATCTTTCGGAAGCATCTGTAACAATATGGGATAAAACACATAACCACAAGCATAAATCACCCGCAGACGAGGTAAACTTGAGAAATGGTTCGACTTGTACGAACAGAGGAGAGACGAATTTGATACGTTGGAGGGTTTTATAAGCTGGTACAACGATAAGAAGCCGCAATTGCGTTAAATCATTTGGTGTCAAAAATAATTGCGGGACTGTTTCTATACACCTAAAAACAAATTCTAGACTGGCGGTAATGCCAACCATTGCGCAAATTTGTTATACGTGTTACCAAGTTTTTGCGCCAGTTCAATCCCTTTTTTAGTGCCTTTGACTATTTTGTTGAATTTAGATTTTTCATCATTTAGTTCCTGCATAAATGATGATAATTTATTTACGGCTTTGTTGATCTTACTTTGATCAGAAGTAGGAGTAATTTCTAAAAGATCTTCTTCTAAATCCTCTAATTCTCCCTTCAATTCATCATCCAATTTTGACACTTCTCTTTTAAACTTACGGAAATCTGATTGAATCGCAGGTAACTCACTTTTAAGGTCAATTTTAATATTGACTTCTTGCGTAGCAATCTGCTCTTGTACATTTACTTGTTCAACTTTTTGTTCTAGTTTAATTTCTTGTTTAAAATACACATCTCCACCCTGTTTAGACACTTTTTCATACTCCTTTTTTCGTTCTTCTTCACTTACTATTCCATTCAATAATTCTTTAACGCTGTATGTTTTTCTCAATTTTCCTACTGTATAATCGTCTTTATTCATCTGTTCATAACCAATCAATTCCTCATACTCAATTGTAAATTCATTATTATCAGGTAACGGAACCAATTCTTTTGCTTCTAACTTCTTAAAACTATCATTAATATCCCCGAATGTTTTTCGTATAACAGAGAAATAATCCCGTTTTTGCTCTCCGTCAACATAAATGTATATTTTCTCATCCCGTTCATCCGCTTTTACAACAGCAGTAGAATGAAACGCTTTATCCTCCAGCACCACTCCCGTTCTCCAGCGCAATTCATTCTTTATATCCTTTTTCATTTTTACTATAAACTGTGGCATAACTGATTTAGGCAGGAAATCATAATCAATTACAAAATTCAGGGCTGCCTCATAGTCAAACCCAAATTCGGGCTCCTGAATTTCTAAAAGGTCTGGTAAAAGTACGGTCTTTTTATCTATCTCATAACACAATTCAAATTTCTTCATTAAATCTATGATGAATTGGTATTTATCAGGAGGATAAGAATATTCAGTCTCTTTTTCCTTTTTCAATATTTCACCTAATAAATCCAGTTTTAAAACTCCGTTACATTCTGCTAATTTTTTTGAATTGATGATCTTATAGACTGCTTCGGTTACCCATTTCGGCTCCAGCACATGCGTATCCAACAACTCAAAATCTTTGAAATGCAATATCACACCTAAATGGTTCAGAAAATCAACAAGCGTATCTTGCGCGGATTTTTCTGTTATATTCTCATTCGCGCACATCTCTTCATACTGCTCGTAACTGATGAAATATTCGGTCATATTCTCTAGTTGCGTCTTTACATTGAACCAACTTGTAGCCCATGTGGTCTTGATAAGCTCTACGTCTGCCAATGCTTTACTCAACGCTTCAGAAAAACCGTCAAGCCCTTCGCGTTTTGCACATGAAACACGATAAAAACCCTTTATGCCTTTGTATTTTTCCTGTAAGAATCTTCGGTTCACATCAAAGCCCGGGTTTTCGTCTATTTTGTTGATTACCACAAAAACCGGCGAATCACCGCCGAAACTCTCTATATGCTTGAGCCAATATTCTGTCTTCTCGTCTTTCCTGCCATCCAAGACCAATATATAAAGACTGCGTTTGGATAAAAAGAACTGGTGTGTAGCGTGCATAATTTCCTGACCACCGAAATCCCAGAGATGAACGTTTATACTTTTATCTCCTTCTTCCACGTTCCAATCCCTGATATTGATGCCATGCGTTTGTGATTCATGCTCATCAAAGTTTTCGCCAAGCAATTGTTTTACCAACGAGGTCTTTCCGGCTCCGCCATCGCCTACCAACAGCACTTTTACTTCGTTTAATGCTTGTTTTTCGCCTTCTAACGATTTGAAATAATCTATTACTGCTTCTCTTCCTTTTTTTTACTATCTCTATTGGTGGGCTTTCAAGTGGATTATTCTCTAATAATATTCCGGTATAACCGTCCCACATTATATCCATTCCCATATCCACTATTTCAGAATGCAAATGAGTTATATTAT